>DATGFK010000915.1:0-5556 GCA_035309185.1 Aggregatilineales bacterium | reverse complement strand
ACTGGCTCGTGTTCATGGGCGCCTACGAGTTCTTGATCATCGTGGCAGGCGTCCTCGCCGGGATCACGCTGACGGGCGCTCAGGGCGCAAACTGGTTCTTTCTGTTTGTAGGTGTCCTGGTCTTGGGCTTATGTGGACTGGCGCTGCTCCCGCTGCGCGGCGGATTTATGCAGCAGGCTTACGCGCAGCGAATGTTGAGCCTGGAAGCAGAACTTGACCAGTTGCTAGAGCGGGCCGCACAGCAGCAGATCGCGGCGGGCGCGGAGATGCGTCTGGAAGCCGTCGCGCCATTTATGCGCCTGGTCGAATCGCAGATCGAGCAGATTGACAAACTCCGCAGCGATCTCGATGCCCACGAGCAGAGTCTCGTCGCGCTGGAAAAGGAGATCGGAAGGCTGGCGCGGTGAGTTCCGACTTTCGGATTGTTGGCTTTGATGCGCGCGAAATGTGGCAGGACTTTGACGCCATTTATCCTACGTATAAACAAGACCAAGGGATTCGAAAGGATATTGTTAAACCCCTCTCAACCGACGATTTTATATGGTCCAGCGTCTTCAATGTGACATACCTTTCCCCTGACGGCAAAACAGAAATCTATCTCGATGACAGGCTGAAAGGACCTTCGTGGAAAGGTATTATGGATTTGTGGGAAAACTTACAGACGATGCTGGATTGTCTCAACACTGGATGGGGCAATGCCTGGGAATCCTGTTGGATCATTGCCATCAGTATCGTCCCGCAAACGTTGAGCAGTTCGGAAAAAATATTATGGGAGAAGCTATTAGTAACCACTGTTCCAGGCGAAGTAGAAAAAGCATGGAAATTTCTTGGCTACGATGTATCCAATCAGGATTCAGAAAGTTTCCTTTCCACTCTTGGACATCAAGAGTCTGACGCGCAATATGCGCCGTTTCTGAATGAATATCACCTTTTCACCGATTTAGCTCACGCCCTTGAATTCAAACAGGATGTGAATTCGATGCCGCACCCGCGTGGTTGTTATATCTTTGGCATTCACCTGATCCTTGATGCTGCGCATCGAAAAGCGTAAATATCGAGCTTGAGTATCAGGGCAGTGCAGCGATTCGCTATCGGTTGCTCGGCGTTTTGGCGATCAAATGTGAGGATGGCGATGCGCTCGTGACGCCTCATAGAAACAACGAAAAGTTAACGTACCCAGATCAAAGACGTGGGGCCAAGCATATCATTCGTGATTCCGCTTAACGGTAGCTGCTTGCCCACCGATCCATTGGCATCAACAATCAAAATCTGACTGGGCACTGTACTGCTGATATAAGCAACCTGGCTGCTATCCGGCGACCAACTGGGCGCATAACTAAAGTTAGGATCGCCAGAAACCATGCGTAGGTTTGAGCCATCCGCATTGACCAGATACAGCCGTCCATTGCCTTTATAGTCCCGTGCGATAAACACAACCATTTTCCCATCAGGCGACCAGATCGGATAGGAGGCCACGGCATAATTGGGATCGGTTGCAGCCAGTTGATGGCTATTGGAACCATCAGCATTCATGACCCCAATCAGATCGTGCGTGGAAGTGTAGGGGGTATAGACGTACACAAGTTGTTTGCCATCGGATGACCACGCCGGATCGCTGGTGATGCTGTTGTCATTACTACTGACATCGTGTGGAAGCGTAGAACCGTCAGCGGTAACGATGAATAGGTCGTCGCGGCCATCGGAGTTCTTTGCCGTATACGCGATGAGTGTGCCATCCGGCGACCACGCGATCCGGCTGTAGCCCCACATTTGGGCCTTTACCAGCGTCCTGGAAATTTGACCGCTGGCTGCATCGAAGATGTAGAGTTCATTGCTGGCCTGGACCGCAAGCTGTTTGCTATCGGGCGACCATTCCAACGCGCGACGGGTAATATCGACATCGAAGGGCAGCGAATCGGCTGGAATCGCCAGCGTATGATGGTTTGAACCGTCCGCGTTGGCAACAAAAATGCTTTGGGCCGAGGTGGTACCATTGGCATCAATCGCCGCCACCTGCCTGCTATCCGGCGACCATGTCTGACTCAGGATTGCGCTGAAATCGCTGGTGTTCTTATCCTGAAACATGAGGCGAGCTATCCCATCGCTGGGCCTGGCCTCGACAAATCGATTGTCTAAAACAAAGCGGATCGTCCCGTTAGCGCTGGAAAATGCTTGAGGAACTGTGACGGTGGGCGCGCTGTCGGGAGGGCTACTGGTCGAAGACGACGAAGGTGTCGGCGAAAGAGCGATCTGGGCGGGGGATGCCGCTAGGGCCGCTTGCGGAGTATTCGTGATCAGGGTTGGCGCGTTATGCGATTCAACTATCGACACAATAACCACGGCAGTGCCTGCAATAATCGCCGTGATGATCACCCCTGCGATAATTGCCAAAACGCCCACACGTGTTCGCGGCGCTGAAAACTCGTCTCGCTTCCGCTTTTCCTTGAACGGAGGAAGGTTTTTATCTGGTTGATAGGCGATTTCTGTCTGTTCCTCTTGCTGATCCGAGTCCCAGATCACCTTCGCGTCGAGGGCCTCTTTAAGCGCGGCAGCGAGACTGCCTGCAGACTGAAATCGGCTGTCCCGGTCTTTCGCCATCGCTTTGTCAAGTACCTCGTCAACGCCTGGAGAGATTTCGCGTCGGAGGCTGGTGATCGGTGTCGGTTTGTCGTGCAGGTGCATGTACATCATGCTCATAGGCGTGTCGCCCGTGAACGGCAACCGCCCGCCAAGCATTTCATAGAGCATGACTCCAAACGCATAGATATCAGCGCGCGAGTCAACTGCTTCGCCACGCCATTGTTCAGGAGCCATATAGCTGGGTGTGCCCATAACCGTGCCGGACTGCGTGAGCGCGGTAGCCTCGTGCATCAATTTGGCGATCCCAAAGTCTGTTAAGTAGGCATTCTGATTGTTATCAAGCAGCACGTTCTGCGGCTTCATGTCGCGGTGAACAAGGCCGTGCTGGTGCGCATAATCCATCGCGGAGGCGATCTGGTCCGTCATCCGCATGATCAGCTCCAGGGTCAATGGCCCCCGCCGCAAACGCTTGTCCAGGCTGCCACCTACCATGATTTCAGTGACGAGATAGACGAGATTCCCTTCTTCGCCGTAATCAAACAACTTCAAAATATGGGGATGGCTCAAGGTGGCGACGGTTTGTGCTTCTCGTTCAAACCGTTTGACAAATTCAGGAGAGTTGGAGAGATCAGCTTTGATGATTTTGATGGCAACGTCGCGCTTAATGTTAAGCTGCTGTGCCTGGTAGACCGTTGCCATACCTCCCGTACCCAGTTGGGCAACAATCTCATATTGTTTTAGGCGCTTGCCAATCATATCGTTCATAACGACGCTTTCTATGGAATGATTACGGACCGTTCACCGGGCGTGATTATAGAACAGTATTTGCCCACGCATCAACGACGGTTTGCAAACGGAATACGTGCGCTCCCGCCTTGCCTATCAGGGTATAATGCGGGCGAAATCTTAGGGCTGATGAGTCCTAAGAGTGCGAGACATAGTATCTGAAAGTATGGACAAATAGGACAACTTTCAGTTGGCACGTGGATAAACCCGTACAGGCTGAACTACGGCAGCCCCTATCCCGTCGGCAAAAGCATTCGGGACTACTTTTCGCAGAATGTTATAACTTCCGTTGACATCGGCGTTGATGTATTGACCAGAACTGGAGCGAAACAGCCCTCGCTTGAGGCGCTTGCCAGCATAGTCTTCATGCTTGCAGATTTCCTCCAGGTCGAGGAAGGAGCATTTGCTGGTGTAGGATTCTTCGCTCAGGATGACCTGGATACCGACCAGGGCAGCTTTGTAGGTGAGGATCTCGATGAACTGAGCGTGAGGGATATTGACGAAGTTTTGGTTGGTGCGCCTACCCAGGCTGACTTTCTGCTTCCAGCCGTCATTCTTGCCGAGGATGAGCGTCGCAATGTGATTCTCCAGCAAAGTCTGGATAATCAGCTTTGAGCAGCGATGCAACTCTGTCTTGATGCGGCGGTTGCGGTTGTCGGTCAGCGACTCCAATAAATGAGAGGTGTATTGACCTTGTGGCAGTCGGCTTTGCAAATCGGAGCGATGCTGGTTGTAAGCCTGATTGATACTCTTGAGTACGCGCCCGTTAACAAGAAGCGGGACAAAGCCCGGCTTGTTGGAGGTTAACGCGAGTAGAGTAGAGACGCCCAGGTCTGCCGCAGCATACAACGTAGGGTCTAACGCTTTATCCGGCTGCTCCTGAAAGGTGTAAACGACTTCGACCAGGTAATGGGTCTTGCGCGGCGAAATGCGCACCTGGTCAAACGCTTTTTGCTGTGTGGCAAGGCTGATGTCCAGCCCAGAGAGCTTGATGACTCCTTTCTTTCTGAAAATGCGCTTGTTCGTCGCCTGCTGCGTATACACGAGCATATTGCGCCCGCAGGCTGTGTGCTTGTAGGATGGCAGTTTGGGTCGTCCGGTGAATTTGTCTGGATTCGCCTGGAATTGCGCCAGGGCTGCAAAGTAGCACTGCCAATCATGATCCAACTGGCGCAAGACTTGCTGGACAACCTTCAAGGGTAGTTGCTGGTCGGCGAGTAGGTCCCTCTTCTTGAACTGCTTTTCCAGTGCGAGGTAAGGGATATAGCGCCTTTCTTTGATATACACCTGACGAAGGCGGTAGTTGGCCGCATTGTAGATGTTCTTGGAGAACCATGCTGCCTGGTCAATAGCCAGCCAGCGCGGGTCAGACCTGCGGATGATGTGCTGCTCACTCAGTTGCATCGCTGTCCTCGCGCTGGAGTTCCGCCGTGATACGTTCGGTTTTGCGTTTGGCTCGGCGCTGTCCATACAACCTTGCGCAGAACGAGTAGATGATCGCGGTCAAGTCGCTCAGCAAATCTTCCTGTACCCCTTCAGCCAAGTTGACAACCTCGATGGTGCGTCCTTGCTGCTCTAGCAGCGTTTGCAGATAGCGAAAGCCAAAGCGCGTAGCTCGATCTTTATGCTCCACGACAATCCGTGTAATGCTGCTATCCCCTAGCAGGGCCAAGAACTTCACCCGACCATCATTGACCCCAGACCCAACCTCCTTCACCACCTGGGCAATCTGATAACCTTTGGCCGTACAGTAGGCAGTCAAACGCTCGGCTTGTGAGGCCAGGTTGTCTCGATTTTCGCTGCTGGACACACGCGCGTACACCGCAACTTTTTCCGTAGCCTGCCGTTCTTCTTCGATGATAATCGTGCCAGTATCCATCTGGTAGCCTTTGAGCTTGCCAGCCTTGTACCAGCGATAGGCGGTTTTGTAGGTTACCCCTACTTTGTGAGCATAATCACTTAACTTCATGTCCTTATTATACCTCAAAAGGGTATAATAGGGTATCAATCAAACTTGCGTCAATAATACGTGAGGGGTAGACCCCACTACTGTCAGGGGTAGGTAAATCATGAAAAGGTGGATAGGACATCGGAAATCAGGTACAGGTTAAGTCGCCAAACACAACTTGTAGCTGAGAAAGCCGATGTTCTATCCAAGAGAATTGTTAGACTGGGTTGAGAAAGTGTCAA
>DATGFK010000914.1:0-4342 GCA_035309185.1 Aggregatilineales bacterium | reverse complement strand
GGCGAGCGGGCAACACCGCTCGTCCCGTTTCGATTCTTCCACCTTTCCCCCAATTGGCTGACATTCGGCTGTCACTTGCAGACTTCGCCTTATACTGCCCTTAGACTGAGCGCCAAAGTTTTAAGGGGGTAGTAATGGCTTTTCCGATTGAGAAGCTGAAGCGCAAATCCAACCTTTATCAGACACCTACAGATTCCATCCTGACTTTTCTCGGAATTAGGCCGTTGTCTTTTGAGTTTGTCGTTGATTTGCCTCTTTCGGAATGTAAAGAGCGACTCGAAAGCCAGCGCAAGGAACGTGGCTTGTGGGGTTGGGTCTTTGGCGCAAGTGAGATCACAGTCGAAGCGTGGCGCCTTGCGGGAGATACCTACGAGTTCAATTTGCTCAAGAAACAATCCAAGCATCCTGATGTGGTGATACAGGGGATATTGACGCAGATTTCAAGTTATACGAGCCTGGTTTCGGGACAGGCCAGGAATCCATACAGTATATTCTCTATATTTTATACTCTGGCGCTTCTCATATTCATTACTGTTGTCTGGTCTTCTATGTCCGTTCAGCTTGCACCCATACCAGCATTATGGTTTGCTCTCTCATGGCCGCTAGGTGCATGGTTTAACAAGCGTGATCGAGACCGTGTACGTGAGCGTTTTGAAGACGCATTTACTTCTGGAAATTTCGCGCCAGCAAAGCGTAAGCGCTCATCTTGAAGCAACTTGAAGGGGAATAAGTGTGGGCCGATCTACTTATCGGCCCACTTCAATACTATGCGTTAGCCGCCGTGATTTTTGCCGTTGGCGCCTCGTGCCAAGCCCACCGAGCGGCGGGGCATGAGATCACTGCCCGTCGAAAGCTGATTGGTCAGGCTGTGAATGGACTGCTCCAGGCTATCCAGCGTCACGCGATCTTCCTGCCGGTTGACGGCCAGCATCCGCGCGTAGACTGCCACTTCGCGCACGAATGCCCCTGTCTGGCCGATGAGCCGGGCCACAATTGTCTGATGCTCATCCTGCCACTGCGGCCCCATGTAACGCTTCAACATGCGGGTCGCTTGCTCCTCGTCCTGGATCGGCGGAACGTACACGATGCGATCCACACGGCCCGGTCGTTTGGAGATGCGTTCGTCAATAACCTCCGGGAAATTGGTGGTCGCCAGCATCAGCACACCGCGCGGGTTGTTGGGCGATTCCATTCCATCAAGGACGTTCAGAATTTGCGACTTTTCGCCTTCCTTCAAGTACGAATCCAGTTCTTCGACGATGAGCAGAACAGCGTGGCGCGCATTCGATATTGCTGTCAGTGCTTGGGTGATCTTCCAGAAAGCGCCGCCGCTGGCTGCCGATACATACACCACAATCGCTCGCTGCTTTAGGGCCATCTTCGCCAGCGCCGCGCAAAGGGTCGTCTTTCCGGTTCCAGGCGGCCCCACCAGCAGCAGTTTGCGAAATGGAGGCAGGCCAAGCTGCTGATAGATGTCTACACCTGCGTGGAAGAAGGTCTCCACGTCCGCGCGCAGATCCGCCTTGAGCTTTTCGGCCAGGATCACATCA
Source organism: Aggregatilineales bacterium (assembly GCA_035309185.1). GTDB lineage: Bacteria > Chloroflexota > Anaerolineae > Aggregatilineales > UBA2796 > DATGFK01. Next base: position 2,792 of record DATGFK010000914.1, on the reverse strand, counting down.
TCCCAAGTAACGGTGGGTACGAATGCTTCTTGCTGGCTGCCGATCACCTGAATCTTCGGGCTGGGCTTCATGATCGCCGCCGCGCGACGACACTTGTCCTCGAAAATTTTCCAGGCGTCAAGCTGGGCAGGCGGTACCAGCGCAATGGCGACGCGATTGACCATCCCATCGGCATAGTGCGCACAGACGTAAATCACGTCGAATTTTTCGCCATCCCGCTCAAAGCTGAAGATGAACGCCCCGACGCCATAAGTCAGCGTCACCCGGCGCGAGGTCATCTGGGAATAAAAGATCGGTATCGCATACGGGCAAGCCAGTTCCTGGCGAGCCGTATAAATGATCTTGCCTTTAAGCCTGCGCCCCGGCCTGATATGCTGATGAGCTTTGTCGCTGGCACAGCCTTCATTGGCCCACAGAGTCCGATAAGCTTGACCGGGATAGCGCCGCTCCCATTCCGGAGCAGCCCAGGACACCAACTGCTCGTAGCGCATCATACTGCGAGTTTGAAGCGTCTCGCGGGAATAATCATGCTGAACGGGCGCCATGCTTTCGACTTTGAGCTTGCTGGGTGTTGTCTTCCGTGTCTTCATAGACAGTCCTCCTGGTTGTTGGTATTTTAATGGATTTATAAGGACTGTAAAGGGTCAATAAGGGTCAATCCCGAGCCTGTTCGTCTGAAGATGGACATCTGAACGGCGGGCATTGCTTCCACTTCGCCTATCTCTCAGAGCATAGCAGAGATTGTCCGACCGCGCCGAGATGATTGCGTTAGAATTGGGCTATGCTTCGACGCTATTTACCCTACGCAATGCTGCTTCTTATCCTGAGCGCATGTTATCAGGCTGCACCGCAGTCGGGACAGGGCAATTCGGATCCCGCCCAGAGCCGCGTGTCGCTGCCGCGCCCGGCCAAAACGGTGCTGATCAATGGTTCGGCTATTGTCGCCATGCTCATCAAGAACATTGCCACGAGCTTCAACACTTTCACGCCCGGCTATATTGTGCAGGTAGCAACCGATGGCACCCTGGACGGTTTCAAGCTTTTTTGCAGCGACGAAAGCGACGTTCAGCAGGCTGTAAGAGCGATGCAGGGCGATGAAGCGGGCCTTTGCCTGCGCAATGGCATAGACTATTTGCAATTAACTCTCGCCTATGATGTGCTCGCAGTCGTGGGCAATGCACCCGTACAGGGCTGCCTGTCGGCCAGTGAACTGGCGTTCCTGTATAGCCACGATGTATCTCACCTCCAGTGGAGCAGCCTGCGCCCTGGTCTGCCTGCCCAGGCGATACAACTTTACGCGCCGTTGCCAAACACCGCAGCCAGCCAATTCTTATCTGATCAACTCCTGGGTGGGGCAGCGGCGTTATCAAATCCCGATATACAACTACTGGGTTCGGCCAGGAGTGGCATTGGCTATCTGCCACTACCACAGGCGCAAAAGCTGACGGAGCAAAACAGCGGCTTCACGCTCATCGCGCTGGATAGCGGCTCTGGCTGCACTGTACCCTCGGTAAATACCGTGTTGGATGGATCGTATGCATTGCTCAGCCGTCCACTATACCTGTATGTCAACAAACAATCGGTTCGACGAAGCGCAGTATTTCGCTTCCTGTCTTACGCTTTTAGCACGACCAGCCAGCGCCTGATGGGCGATTCAGGCTTTGTCGCTGCGTCACCGCAGACCTACCTGGATGCCCAAACACAGTTTGACCAGGCCGCCACGAACTAGCGCACGCCGGCAGGGTGAATTTGCCGCTCCAGGATGACATCGCTGAGGCGGTTAATCCCCTCACGGATCATGTCCGGAGGCGTGACTGAGAAGTTGAGGCGCAGGGCGTCCTTGCCGCGTCCGTCAAAATAGAAGGCATCACCAGGTACAAACGCGACATTCTGTTTGAGCGCCTGCTCCAACAAGCCAGGGCTATCGCTTTCGCCGGGAATGGTCATCCACAGGAATAGGCCACCATCGGGGCGAGTCCATTGCGCGTGCCCTGTCAGACGAGACCCCAACACATCAAGCATCGTGTCACGCCGTTCGCGGTATAGCGTGCGGATTTTTGGAATATTCTTTTCGAGCGTATGGTGCCGCAGCAAGTCCTCAGTGATCATCTGCGAAAGCGCTGAACTGTGTAGATCGGTGCCTTGTTTTGCCAGCACACACATGTGGATCATGTGTTCCGAGGCCAGCATCCAGCCTAGACGCAGACCTGGCGACAGGGTTTTCGAGAAAGACCCCAGGTGAACGACTTTGGTGCCTGTATTCCAGTTGGAACCAAGCATGGCCGCTTCGCTTTCGACCAGCGCCGGAACGTCCTGGCCTGAATAGCGAAGCTCCCGGTAGGGATCGTCTTCGACGATCAGGAAATGGTTCTGCTGCGCCAGTTCAAGGGCTTTAATGCGGCGCTCCGCAGACAGCGAAATCCCCGATGGGTTTTGAAAATTGGGCAGTAAATAGGTGAGTTTGAATGGATCGAGCTTGCCAAGCTGGTCGGTCAACATGCCGCATTCGTCCATCGGCACGCCCACAAAGTGCGGCGCGAGCGCACGCCAGGCTTGCAGCGCGCCGACATAGGTGGGAGTCTCCGTGACCACCGGATCGGCTTCGTTGATCAGGGTTCGGCCCACCAGGTCAAGCCCTTGCTGGCTGCCCGCTGTAATCAGAACATTGTCCACGGTGGCCGGAACTCCCCGCGCGCGATACTGCTCGGCAATGATTTCGCGTAGTGGTTCGTAGCCTTCGGTCGGCCCATATTGCAGGGCCTGAACAGGATTCTTCGTGAAAATGCGCTCAA
>DATGFK010000913.1:0-6074 GCA_035309185.1 Aggregatilineales bacterium | reverse complement strand
CGCGCTGTCCAGACCAATCTCCCCGGCCACCTGCAAATCCTCGCCACTTCAATGGCTGTCATCGGCATTGTCAGCATCGGTCAGACCCTGGTCGTCCTCACCGGCGGGATTGACCTGTCAGTGGGATCGCTGATGGCGCTGACAGGCGTTATCGCCGCCTACTTGACGACGTATGGCCTGGGAAGCTGGCTGCCTTCGTTTAATCCCTGGATTGCTGCCGGGATCGCACTGCTATTGGCAACCTTCATCGGCTACGTACATGGATTCCTCATCGCCCGCTTCCAACTGGCACCCTTCATCGTGACCTTTGCCTCGTTGAGTCTGCTGCGAGGACTGGCCCAGGTTATCTCCAACGGCTCACCGATCAATCTCCAGTCGGATACCCTGGGCTGGCTGTGGAACAACGTATTGGGCATCATCCCCTTCCCGGCACTGGTCATGGCAGGCCTGTTCATAGCCGTGGCGTATATGCTTCGAAACACACGCCTGGGCCGCTATACGTATGCTATCGGTAGTAACCCGACGGTGGCTCGCCTGAGTGGCGTGAACGTCTCCCGCACCCAGAAGATGATCTATGCCGCCAGTGGTTTCCTGGCCGGAGTCGCCGGGCTGCTCCTGATCGCCTGGATTTCCGGTGGCGCATTCAATAGTGGTGAAAACTATGAACTTTTGTCCATTGCGGCGGTGATTATCGGCGGCACGAGCCTCAAGGGTGGAACGGGCGGCGTGTGGGGAACCCTGGCAGGAGTCCTCTTGATGGCCCTGGTCAGCAATGGATTGGTGCTGCTGAGCATTCCCCCGATATGGAAAGAAGCCATCACCGGGGCGATCATCATGGCTGCCGCGCTCATTGATATGCAAAGACGGCGCTTGCAGGAATCTGCCAGCGTCACGCCACGCAGCTTTGTTCCGCCGCCTATCGAGCCTTCCATGCGCCTGGACGAGACTCTCGATCAGTTGGCGAAGACTATTCAAGAGCGCTTCAGTTATGACGAAATTCGCATCTATCTATATGACCGCGAAACTGGCGCGTTGATCGAGCCAGCCAGCAGTGCAAAGCCAGGTGGGACTTTGGCTGCCAAAGCCATCGCTTCTGGCGAAATTACGCTCATCAACGATCTCAACCGCGACATGGATATGCCGACGATACCCTGGCGTACAGGGAATCGGTCTGCGGCAGCTATCCCGATTCAGCACGGCAAGCGGCCCATTGGTGCCATCGAGATTCAGAGCGGCGTCCCTAACGCCTTTTCTCCGCAAGACCTCGAAGTCGCTTCTATGTTGGCAGGCTATTTAGCGGCGGACATCGAAGATCGCTGGCTTCTGGAAAGCGGCTGGCTCCGGCAGCAGGTGCGCGAATGCCTCAAAAATCTGACCGACGACGGTTATCTGAATCGCTGTGCGCTGGCCGATTGGCTCCAAATGACCGGTATGCCGAACCGGAGCCTGGTTTTGCGGCAGCTTCTGGTGGAAGCCATAGACCGCACCCTGGTGGCTAAAAATAATCTTGGGATCGGCTCCCGCGCGAACCGCCGTTACCAGATTCTCAAGCAGACTTACGTCGAGCAAATTCCCGCCGATGTGATTTCGCAAAACCTGAGCCTCAGCCGCCGCCAGTATTTTTATGATTTGAAAGAAGCCGTAGACGGTGTAGTAGATTATGTCATCGCACGACGGGGACAGTTCGATACGGCCTATCACGTCGTAGCTTCGGTGGGCAGGCGTGTCGCCGAACTCGTACCAGCCGAACACGTAGGCAATAGATAAGGCAGACGCGATTCAGGAAAACGTGAGGGGTAGCGGCCCTTGCGTGTAGCGCGTTTTGCCGTTCTTGTTCCAGATCGTTACGCCCCCACTGCCAAGAACCTCACAGCTTCCCCCGTTCTTGACCAGCGCTGTATAGCCTTCGATGCCCAGCAAGGTTAGTCCCCGGCCCATGATAGGTCGGATCGTGGCAAGCATCCCTTCAGGAATTTCGTCGTAGTGGGGAATAATCGTCATCTGAGGGAGAAAGTTAAAGCCCTGCTTCCAACCAGGAAATCCGAAGAACTTCTCACCCATGATCATGGCCCCTGCGCTGCATCCGGCCAAGATGCCGCCAGCGGCCAGCACCGACTCAATAGCTTCCCAGGAGCGGCTGCCCTTCAGGACGCCATACAGATAGTCCGGCTTACCGCCGGACAGATACACGAAATTGGCCTGCGCGATGGTCTGAGCTATAGCCTCATCGTTGGCACTAGCCCGGTCAATCACGGGCATGGCTTCGACCTGCGCGCCCAGGCGAGTAAAGTGTTCTACGCCCAATCGCGACCAGTAAGCAATGCGCTCCTCGCCCTCTGTCCCCGCCGCAGTTGGCAAACACACCACTCGCGCTTCGCCTTTGAGTCGCCCCATCAGCGTGCGATCAAGTTCTTCGATTGGCTCAAGATATTCCCCGCTACCGACGAGTGCCAGCATGATAAGCCTCGATATTTATCAACTTCCTAACTATCAATTGAGAACAATCTTATCATCAAAACATGACTTTATCCCAACGGCGAAGATCTTACGTCAACGCGGAATTACACACCTCAGATTCCAGGACTTGCTGCTACAATAGAGGCTCTTCAACTGGGGCATTGGATAATCATGCAATCCACGAACTTCGATCAAAAGATAGCGGCGGAACTGAATATCCGGCCTGCGCAGGTCGCCGCCACCGTCGCCCTGTTGGACGCGGGCAATACGCTGCCCTTCATCGCCCGCTATCGCAAAGAAATGACCGGCAGCCTGGACGAAGACCAGATTCGCCGCCTGAGCGAACTCCTGGATCGGCTGCGGGCTTTAGACGAACGCCGCACCAGCATTCTCGCCTCGATCCAGGAGCAGGGCAAACTGACCTCTGAATTGCAGGCGCAGATTGCGGCAGCGGAGACTCTGACGGCGCTGGAAGACCTGTATCTGCCCTACAAGCCCAAGCGCCGTACGCGAGCCAGCATCGCCCGCGAGAAAGGATTGCAAGGACTGGCGGACCTGATCTTGCAGCAAGCCCGCTCGTCGCAACAGCCTGAGCAGCTTGCCGCCGCCTATATCAACGATCAGGTAGCGAATGTGGAGGAAGCGCTGGCTGGGGCGCGTGACGTTGTGGCCGAAACGATCAGCGATAACGCCGAGGTGCGTGGTAATCTCCGCGAACGGGCGCTGCGCTACGGGCTTCTGCAATGTGGCAAGATTGAGGACGCCGAAGATCCCAAAGGCGTCTATGCCACCTACTACGAATTTGAATTTCGCGCGGATCGTATAAAACCTTACCAGGTGCTGGCAATCAACCGGGGCGAAGCCGAGAAGGTGCTCCGAGTCGCGCTAGACGTGGCCGAACGGGATTGGCAGGAGGCGATCCGCCGGGCCTATCGTCCCGATGCGCGATCACCGCTGGCTGCGCAGCTTGACCTTGCCATTGAGGATGCCGCCCACCGCCTGCTGCTGCCTGCCATCGAACGCGATGTGCGCCACGCGCTGACCGAACAGGCCGAAGCCCACGCTATCACCGTCTTTGCCACCAATCTACGCGGGCTTCTCAACCAGCCGCCCCTGGCCGGACAAACGATTCTGGGCCTTGATCCGGGTTTCCGTACTGGCTGCAAGGTCGCCGTTGTGGACCCGACCGGGAAAGTGCTGGACGTAGCAACGATTTATCCGCACGAACCGCAAAAGCAGCGCGAGCAGGCGCTTAAAACCCTCAAGGGCCTGATCGCTCGCCATAGTGTGACTCTGATCGCCATCGGCAATGGCACGGCCTCCCGCGAGACCGAACAGCTTGCCGCCGATCTGACCCGCAGCGTCGACTCGGTTCGCTACCTGATCGTCAGTGAGGCGGGTGCAAGCGTCTACAGCGCCAGCGAATCGGCGCGGGCCGAAATGCCCGATCTCGACGTAACGCTGCGCGGGGCGGTGTCTATAGCCCGCCGGGCACAAGATCCGCTGGCCGAACTGGTCAAGATCGATCCCAAATCTATCGGTGTGGGCATGTATCAACACGACGTCAATCAGAGGCAGCTCAGTATGGCCCTGGACGGCGTGGTCGAGACGGTAGTGAACCGCGTCGGGGTAGATGTCAATACGGCCTCGGTTGCGCTGCTAACTCACGTCGCGGGTATCGGGCCGAAACTGGCCGAGAATATTGTTGCCCACCGTGACGAGCAGGGCGCGTTCAAAGATCGCAAGACACTGCGCAAAGTGTCAGGACTGGGGCCAAAGGCTTTTGAACAGGCGGCAGGGTTCCTGCGTGTGCGCGGGGGTGACAATCCCCTGGATGCCAGTGCAATCCACCCCGAAAGTTATGCAACCGCTCAGGAAATCTTGACGCGAGCCTCTCTGGGGGCCGACTCAAATCTGGCCGCGCGGGAGTCGGCGCTGGCCGGGCTGAGGACGCAGCACAGCCTGGAGTCCCTGGCGGCAGAACTGGGTACCGGCGTTCCGACTTTGAACGACATCTTGGAACAACTGATCCGCCCTGGACGCGATCCGCGCGAAGATTTGCCTGCCCCGATCCTCCGCAGCGACGTGCTCTCGATGGATGACCTCAAGACCGGAATGTTGTTGCTTGGGACAGTGCGCAACGTCGTGGATTTCGGCGCGTTTGTAGATATTGGTGTCAAGCAAGATGGCCTGCTGCATCGGAGCCAGATTCCACGCGGACACTTACTGAGCGTGGGAGACGTGATCCAGGTTCAGATACTCGGCGTTGAACAGGAACGCGGGCGGATCAGCCTGGGCTGGACAGATGGACAAAACAGCACGTAAGGGCGAAACTTAAAATTGATGGTAAGATTCGGAGCGATCAAAGCAGAGTAGGCTTGGCATACATTCGATGACCGATCAGTTTGAACCCCAATTGCCCGCATCCGGCGAAGAAGGTAATGAACAAACCGCCTCTGACTGGGCCGATCCCTGGCAGGGACTGGAAGTGCGTCAGCGTCTGCCAGAAGGTGCGGCACAGGGTGTTGGCGCAATCGCGGCGCTTAACCCCGACGATGCCGATGCGGATAGCGACCTGGTGCGGCCTTCGCGTGCCACGCAGTTTAGAACGCAGCGTCGCGCCCAGTATAGTGCTCTGTTTCCTGCCTTGCTGCTGGTTGCCGCAGGGGTGCTGCTTCTCGTGCGCCCGGACGTGATCGCTCGGCGACTGGTCATCGGCGGCGCACTGGCGGGCCTCCTGCTTAGTCTGTTCTTGCGCTTTCTGTTTAACGGACGCAGGGAACGCGGGCTGTTTTTTGTCACGGCCACGGCCCTGATGATCATGGGACTGTTCGCTCTGATCTATCTAGATGTGCTCGATCCTGTGCAGAGTTGGCCGCTTTTTGTGATGGCGCCAGGGCTGGCAATGCTCGTGACGATGATCCTGGAACGTTCACATGATCGTGGGCTACTGCTGCCAGGGCTGATCTTTATGGTAGCGGGCGGAACAATGCTCCTGTTCACGGCAAACTTTCTCGACAGCAGCGTTTTGCCTTCCATCGCTGCTTACTGGCCTGCGCTGCTGCTGCTTGCAGCCCTTGCAATCCTGCCCCGCGCCGTACGTGACCGCGCCGACTGATCGGACTTGCCGTGCGAATCGCGATAGATGCCAGTCGAACAACCATTGCAGCCCGCACCGGAACCGAGAACTACGCTCTGCAATTGATTCGCGCGTTGCTGGCATTGCCATCGCATCATCAATTTACGCTCTATTTTCGGGACACGCCTGCGCTTGATCTCTTCGAGTCCTCACCCAACGTGTGTCTCCGAGTGATCCCATTCCCCCGACTGTGGACTCACCTTCGCTTTGCTGCTTCGCTGTGGGCTACGCGCCCGGACGTAACCTTCGTGCCAGCTCATGCCCTACCAATATATTTTCCGGGCCGTGCCGTGGTGACGATCCATGACCTTGGTTATCGTCATTTCCCCGAAGCGCATCCCGGTTTTGAGCGGCGCTATCTGGACTTCACGACGCGACGAAGCGCCAGGCGTGCCGCAAGTATCCTGGCCGATTCCCAGGCGACCAAACACGACCTGGTGCAAGAATATGCGGTGGATGCGCGGCGGATCGAAGTCGT
>DATGFK010000912.1:0-2309 GCA_035309185.1 Aggregatilineales bacterium | reverse complement strand
GACGTATCGCCGCTGACCGTGCTCAGGTTGGGATCTGCAATAACCCAGCCTCGAACGGTTCCCTTCTTGATAACCCACCACGATTTGGCCGCATTTCGCCCGACGATCTCCGCCGTGTCACCATTCTTCATCGCCCCGATGATCGCGAAGGCCGTGTTGTCACCGGCACGGATATTCAGGTTATCGGTAGGTGAACGAACGGTCAAAATGGGTGGCGCAGAGGTCGGCGTTGGCGTGTGCGTTGCTGTTACGATCACAATCGTCGCGCCGGGTGGAGGGATCACGGGGCCAGAGGCCAGGGTCGGCGTCGGGGCGCCCGGCTGAGCGTTCGGAGCCTGGGAGGTGTCAGGTGTTCCCGTGGCTGCTACCGTTGGCGCTGCGCCAGATGGTGAGCCAGTAGCCGAGGATGCTGGCACTACTTGCAGCGCGATCTTCGCATCATCGAACTTTGTGCCATCGGCGGCATAGGCGATGGCATCAACAAAATGCCCCTGGGGCTGCTGCCCGCCAGAGCCTTTGGCCGTCCAGGTTTGTTCGGCAGTAAAACTGGGCTGCGGCGTACCCTGCGGCGCGATCTGGCTGCCGATCAGGGTATCGTCCACCATGAAATCAACTTTAGAGACTCCCGCACTGTTGGAAGCATAAACCGCCAGGGTGATAGTGGCGCCATCAGCGATTGTGCTGTTGTTATCTGGCCCAATAAACACGACACTGGGGGCTTGTGCCACTGCGGTCGGCACAGACCCACTGGTTGGCGCAGTACAGGCAACTGCCGCCAGGAACAGCGAAGCACATCCAATGAGCGCGCGGGCGTTTACCCGTCCTGGCATGAAATCCTCCCCACTCAATCCGATTTGGGATCGGAAAATCGCCGGGAATCTACCAGAGGAAGCGTTTTTATGCCAGCGCTCCGGGTCTGCGTAGGGCGAACGCCGGGCGGGCGGACGGCTGGCAGATCAATACTTCGATGCCAGGTTATACAGCACCATAAAGCTGATGATCCCGCAGATGAAGACCAGCAGCGCGGCGCAACCCAGCCGGAAAATGGTGCCGGTGAGCCGTAAGGTTGTGTGGACTACAAACCACCCGATCAGCAAAACGAGCGCTACAACGCCAATCGCGCCCGTTTGGGCGACGGTCAGACCCCAGGGTGTGTTCTGCGCCAGAAAATTTTGTAAATTCAAGGCGAAACCGCCTCCAGGAATGTGCGACGTATGCCCCTCAGTGTAGCATGGCGCGCGCTTTGCGGATAGGAAATCCAGAATCGGGAGGCCTACCTGACTTCGCCGTACTCCGGATAAGCCATCAGAAGCTCGCTGCCACCTGCGGCGTCTATGCGGTATTCTCCGATTTGCGAGGGCATGAAAACAGACTCGCCAAGGGAGATTTTCAGCGGCTCGAAGCGATCTTCACTCGAAACCAGGGTGAATTCCCCGCCGATCACGCTGAGCGCGTGGGGGTACGCTCGTCCCTCAGGGTCATCGGGATCAACGGTCATGTTCACGAACACTTCGTCGTGAGCGTCGGTTGCTTCGTGAAAGGAATAGCGCTCCAGGGAAAAATAAGGCGCCCGGATCAACTGCGCCACGCTGAGATATTGATCGAATGGCCCACTTTTGTAGTCAACCTTGGCCCGTGGCTTCACGTCAAAGTGGGTGCAGCGCAGCGCCTTTTCGAGATGTAACTCGCGCGGTTTGCCATCCAGACCCATCCGATCCCAATCGTAGACCCGGTATGTTGTGTCACTGGTCTGCTGGAGTTCATACAGGATAATGCCAGGGCCAATCGCGTGCATGGTACCGGCTGGGACGTAAATAAAATCCCCAGGCTCGACGTGTACGTATTGCAATACGTCTTTGCCGTGACCGCTCTCAATGAGACGACGGAAGTCTTCCGCATCCGTCTTCTCGGAAAAGCCATAGACGAGCTGCGCGCCGGGCGCTGCATCAATGATGTACCAGCACTCGGTTTTCCCCCTCGGCTGGCCTTCCAGTTCCATCGCCAGGGCGTCGTCAGGGTGTACCTGCACGGACAGCCAATCCTGCGCGTCTATGAACTTGATGAGCAGCGGAAACTCGCCGTTTGATTTTTCTTCGTCCAACATTTCGATTGGATGCGCGGCGATCAGCTCGCCAAGCGTTTGTCCACGATAATCGCCATTGGCAATGCGATCCTTAAAGTAGATTTCCCAGGATTCGCCAATGGGTTGCTTGGGAGGCAGTGCCTTACCCAGCCGCGTTTCGAGCTGGCGCCCGCCCCAGACTTTCTCATACAGCGCCGGCTCGAACTTCAGCGGATACAGCTTCATG
>DATGFK010000911.1:0-4488 GCA_035309185.1 Aggregatilineales bacterium | reverse complement strand
GCCGACCTGACGGTGATGGAGAATATGCGCTTCTTTGCAGGCGTGCAGACCATGAGCCGGGAGGCACAAAACAAACACATCCCAGAACTTCTGGCTTTCGCTGGATTATCCGATTTCACAGGACGCCTGGCCGGGAAACTTTCGGGCGGCATGAAGAAAAAACTGGCCCTGGCGTGCAGCCTCATCCACGAACCACAGGTGGTGCTGCTCGACGAACCCACGCTCGGCGTCGATCCTGTCAGCCGCCGCGAATTCTGGAACCTGCTCGGAAACTTGCGCGTGGAACGAGGACTGACCATTTTTGTCTGTACACCTTACATGGATGAAGCGGAGCGCTGCACGCAGATTGGCCTGATCTACGCCGGGCGCGTGATCGCCAGCGGCACGCCTGCCGCGATCAAGGCGATGATTCCCGGCCACCTGCTGGCCTTGACGCCGTCCCAGCTTGCCCCGGCGCGAGACCTCATGGCGGGCATAGATGGCGTGCTGGAAGTGCAAACCTATGGCGACAAGCTGCATCTTTTTGTGGATGAGCCTGTGCGCCGCCAACCGCAGATTGAAGCAGCGCTGGCTGGCGCGGGAATCGGTTATGACAGCATTCGCGAGATCGAGGTGCGTATGGAGGAAGCCTTCATCAGCCTGGTGCGGCGGCAAGAAACGCGCTCGAAGGAAAGCATGGATCAGGGGAGGGGCGCATGAATGAACACAACGATCAACCCATTGTAGTCGAGAACCTGACCAAGAAATTTGGCGATTTCGTCGCCGTAGATAACGTGAGCTTCAGCGTCAACACAGGCGAAGTTTTTGGCTGGCTGGGGCCGAACGGCGCCGGTAAAACCACGACGATCCGGATGCTGCTCGGCCTGCTGAGGCCGACTTCCGGCTCGACGCACGTGCTGGGCTTCAACTCTGCGACGCAGACCAAAGCCATGCACGGCCAGGTTGGCTACATGTCGCAGCAATTTACGTTGTACAACGAACTCACGCCCAGGGAGAACATCCGCTTTTATGGAATGGTTTACGGCCTGTCAGGCCAGGAACTTCGGCAGCGCCAGGTGGACATTATCCACATGGCCGGACTGGAAGGACGCGAAAATGTGCTGACGAACACCCTGTCGGGCGGCTGGAAACAACGCCTCGCGCTGGGCTGTGCGATTGTACATCGTCCCAAGGTGGTCTTCCTGGATGAACCGACAGCAGGCGTCGATCCCATCAGCCGCCGCGAATTCTGGGTACTGATCTACGACATGACCAAAGCGGGCGTGACCGTCCTGGTGACCACCCACTACATGGACGAAGCGGAGTTGTGCCAGCGCGTCGGGTTTATCAGCCAGGGCCGTCTGGTCGCGCTCGACTCGCCCAGCCGCCTCAAGCAGACACAGATGCGCGGCCAGGTACTGGAAATCAACACCGCCAATCCCGACCTGGCGATGCGTAGCCTGAAAGCTGCCCAGCAATCGGGACAGATCTTGCTGGACGAGGTCGCACTGTACGGGGCGCAGATTCACGCCGTTGTGCCCGATGCCCAGCAGTACAAAGGGATCATTCAATCCCTGCTGGAAGGCCAGGGGATCGCCGTTAACACGATTGAGTGGATCGCGCCGACCCTGGAAGATGTTTTCATTTCGTCGGTGAGCGCCCCAACGACGGACCGAGGGGCGTAAAAAGCACTGCGGAAAAGGAGGAAACCATGCAGCAAAATTCTCGAAGAATTCTACCCATCATCGTCATCCTGGCCTTGGCTGGGGTCGGCGCGGCCTACTACGTCGCACGTTCCTCGTCGGATGCTACCTCATACACACTGTCCGGAACCATTGAGATCACCGAAACGCGCGTGGCGACGCAACTTGGCGGGCGGATCAAGCAAGTCTATGTGGAGGAAGGCACATCGGTGCAGAAAGGACAACGCCTGCTAGACATTTATTCTGACGTCAGCCGCGCCAATGAGGCGATCAATTCGCCCATTGATGGCGTCGTGCTGGAACGCCTGATTGAGCCGGAAGAGATCGCCGCTACGGGCAGCACCGTGCTCGTCGTCGGCAAACTGGATGCGCCGACGCTCAAAGTGTACGTGCCGGAAAATCGCTACGGCCAGATTTCGCTCGGCCAGACATTTCCGGTCACGGTTGACTCGTTTCCAGGGGAGGTTTTTAGTGGCACCGTCGTCAACGTGTCCGACCAGGCCGAGTTTACGCCCCGTAATGTGCAGACCGTAGACAGCCGCCAGACGACGGTCTACGCCGTAAAACTCGATCTCCTTCAGGTGGGGGATAAACTGAAGCCTGGAATGCCTGCCGACGTGCATCTGCAAAGCGAACCTTAAGTAGCATCAAGCCGGGAGCGCAGACCAAATGCTGACAGATTCGAACAATGCACTGATCCAGGAATATCTCGATATTGCCATCAACGCTTCAGAAGACCTGGATCGTTTTTCGAGGCTCTTGAGCGAGGACTGTATCTGGCGAATCATGCCGCCGGGTGTGGATTTCATTGGCGTGGAGCAGGTCAAATCATTTTCTGGTATGGCAATGGGATCGAGAAGCCACAGCGCCGGTGCCAAAATCGAGATCCGCAACTGGTTTGCAGAGGGCGAGAACTTTTGTGTCGAATATTTCCACGCCGCCCTCATCACGCGATTTCACATCCGGGTGGTCGAAAACGTGTGTCTGGTGTGCCACATGCGAGAGGGGAAATTTGACCACATCAACGAATACGTTGACACCAGCGGCAGCATTCTGATCGGTTTGGGCCTCAGACTGCTGCCATTAATTGTTAAGCTAAGGTCGCTTTTCGATAAGTCGTAGACAACTGAATGAGTCGCGATCCCTGGGGCGCACTGACGTGTGTGGTGCGCCCATTGGAGTCGCACTATCCCTCGATCATTAGTCGTCGAGGACGAGTCGCGCAGCCTTGCGCAGCTTGGTCGTGATCTCATGATCCGGGTAGCGCGCAGCAAAGACGCCTTCGCTGGCAAGCGTCATCAACTCGTCAGAGTGCGGCAGGATTGCGGCGACGACGCAGTTGTAGGTTTGTTCCATGCGCGACTTCACGTCGTCGAAGTTCCAGATCTGGGGCGTCTTGTTGACGACAAGCATGATGCGGGCCACGTCCAGTTTGCGAGCGACCTCGACAGTGACGCTTGTTCCCTGGATGTCCTGCTGATCCGGACGCATGACGATAATCAGGGCATCGGAGATCGCAATCGAAAGCAGCGTTTCCTCATTCAGTCCAGGGTGCGTGTCAATGACCAACACGTCCAGGTTGAGGTCTTCGATCAGGTCGTGAAAGCCATCGTTGAGCATCCCAACGTCGTAGCTTTCCTTCAGAATTCGCGCAATCTCACCGGTCTTGATGCTGGACGGAACCAGGAATATTTTGCCCTTGATGCCCGGGCCTTGATTGTCGGTTACGTCGTAGGCGGCATCTTTTATCGGGCATTTTCCCCATAGATAATCGTTCAGGGAATATTTCATGTCGTCTTCGTTCAGGTTGAAGAGGACATGGATTCCGGGGGATTGAATGTCGGTGTCTACAACACCGACGCGCTTACCTTCCATTGCCAGAATCACGGCAAGGTTGGCGCTGGTGTTCGATTTGCCAGTCCCCCCTCGAAATGAGTGGATTGAAACAATCTTGGGCACAGGTTTTACTCCAATCTACGATGGCTCAACAGAGTCTGTCCAGGCGGTTAAGGTTGCCGCTGCCTGGCGAAGTGCGTTCGACAGCGGATGTTCAGGGTATTCCTGGATAAATATACCCCGTCCCGCCATTGTTAACAGTTCTTCGGAATGCGGAAGTACCGTTACCGGACAGTCATACGTTTCGGACACTTCAGAACGCACCTGATCATAATCGAATACGGCAGGCACGTCATTAACAAGTATAGCGACATCGTGTACGTCGAGTCGGCGCGCAACTTCGAGCGTTGCGCCGGTTCCCTGGTATTCTCGCTGATCGAGAAACATGACAATTCCCAAACTGTCCGACAAGGCCAGGAATGTCAATGTTTCTTCCGCCAGACCAGCCGGGCATTCGACAATCATCTTGTCCAGGGCTAAATGGCTGTCCAAATCGGCCAGCCCTTCGCTGAACCGTTCTGTGGGAAACCCCGCATGGAGAAGGCCAAAAATGTCTGCCGGTTCGCCCACGGAAGAGAGCAGGAACAGTTGACCGCGCACGCCGTGTTTAGCATCCCGCGCGCTGAGGGAAAGCGCATTCGTTACGTCATACGCAGCATCCTCGATGTTACAGCGATCCAGCAAATAATCCTCAAGGCTGGGCGTTTCCCAGTCCATGCGATTGAAGAGACCCTTCATTGTCGGAGCCAGTATATTGGCGTCAATCAACGCAATACGCTGTCCTTCACCCGCCCATTGAACCGCCATATTGGCAGCAATTTGAGACTTACCCCTTCCCTTGCGAACAGAGTGAATTGTGACGATTTTAGACATAGGGTGCCCTGAAGATTCACGGAGTTGCAAAGGATTA
>DATGFK010000910.1:0-4460 GCA_035309185.1 Aggregatilineales bacterium | reverse complement strand
CGTGATGATACTCTCGTCTACGAGGATTTGGCCCGGCTCCGCGCGTTCCTGGAGGCGCTTGGCAACGTTGACCACGTCGCCGATGGCGGTGTAATTCATGGCGCGGGGCGTGCCCACGTTGCCCACAACTGCCTCGCCCATGTTCAGACCGATGCTGAAGGTCAGGGCATCCACGCCGCGCCGGGCGTTGAGTTGTTCCACCGCCGATTGCAAGGCCAGGGCGGCATCCACTACACGGTAGGGGTGATCTTCCTGTTCTTCAGGCGCGTTGAAGAAGGCCATCACCGCGTCGCCCAGGAATTTATCGAGCGTGCCCTCGCGGGCGAAGATAATATCCGTTGCCAGCGTGAAGTATTCGTTCAGCAATTCGACGACGTGTTCCGGGTCGGCCTGTTCGCTAAACGTCGTATAGCCGCGGATGTCCGCAAACAGCACGCTGATGGTACGGCGCTTGCCGCCCAGGGTCATTTCCTCCGGGCTGCGCAGCACGCGATCCACCACACTGGGCGCGACGTAGCGCTCAAAGGCGCCCCGGATCGCCATCTTTTCGCGCTCTTTGATCTCTTCCAACTGCTGGAAGTTGCGGGCGTTTTCAATCGCAATCGCCGCGTAATCTCCCAGGGCAGACAGCAGCGCCCCGTCATGGTCGCTGAAGGCGCGGGCGTTATTGGTCACATTTTCGACGCCAAGCGCCCCGATGACGCGGCTGCTGACCTGCATGGGGACGACCATCACCGCAGACGGCGCTTTGGGGTTGCGTTCGCGCAGGGCGGCAAGCTCCTGCGGGCTGATCGAAACTGGCTTGCCGGTCTTGATGGCCCGTTCGACCAACCTGTCCTGGCTCACTTCCGCGACAGGCCGCGCCTGCTGATCGCCACGGCGCTTGACGGCACGCAGCACCAGGCCGTCGCCCTCGACCAGGAGCAAACTGCCCTGTTCGGCGCCGGTGACGGTGGTGGCCGCTTCGACCACACGCGCCAGCAATTGGGTCGGGTTCAGCAGGGAGGTGACGCTCTTGCCCACACTGTACAACGTGTTGAGTTCTTTGATGCGGCTGTGAAGTTCGCGGTTGGCGTTCAGCAGGCGGCTGGTGAGCGCTTCTTTTTCCTTACGCAGGCGTGTCTCATTGAGGTTGCCCTCGATTGCGGTCAGCATTTCTTCCGGCGTGTACGGCTTCTTGACGTAATCCCGCACACCCATGCGGAATACGTCAATGGCAATTTCTTCAGAACCATGAAAGGTCATCAAAATGACGGGAATATTCAAATTTTCGCTGCGGAGCGCGCCCAGCACGCCCATCCCGTCCAGGCGAGGCATTTGTAGATCGAGGAGGATCAGATCGGGCGACTGGCGGCGGGCCATTTCCATGCCCTCCACCCCGTCACGAGCCTCAAGGGCTTCAAAGCCGTTGGGCTTCAATATATATTCGACAATAAACTCGCGGTTTTCTTTACTGTCGTCAACGACCAGTATTCGTTCGCCGCTCAATAGATGACACCCTCAATAAAAAGAAGCCCTTCCACGCCCAAAGTATACGCAAAGCGGCAAATGAGCGCCAACTTGCTTAAGGCCGAAGCCCCGACCTCATGGCTGCTAGATACGAGCAGACACGACAATGCCGTGTCTCTACCGAGCGCTTCGAATCAGGTCAGGGGGTAAGGTCAACTTTCCCTATTGCGTGAGCGCTTTTCCCGATCCTTGAGGCGGATCACGAAGCGCATGGAAGTCCAGGGCTCGTCAATGGCGCATATCTTGTTATCCACGAGGCCGTTTTCCAATCCGTGAGTCTGCACCGCGTCAAAGGTCAAATTGGTTTGCGTTTTGGCGGATTTTTTCGGCCAGGCGACCCAGATCCCTCCGTCTGCCAGCAATCGGCGCGCGAGGGGGACAAAGTGCTCCCACAACTCCACCTCACTGGTCACGAACAGCACGATCACGTCCAGCCCTGATGCAGAGTCGGCGGCGAATTCCACACCGTCCGGCAGCGGTTCAAGGCTTGATAGGAAATTACGCGGCGCATTGACAAGCAATACCCGCGCGCCGGACTTGATGCCCAACTTCTTGACGAGCGGTGTTTGGGAGTAATCTTTTTCAGGCATGTGGCGCAGGGACCGATCAGGCCGAGGCAGGCCGGGTATGATCAGCCGTGACCGTGATGGCGATCCCGCCACGCACGGAAAACTCGCCCACGACGCGGCACCAGTGCGGATCGAGCGCTTCGACCAGGTCGTCCAGGATCACGTTGGTGACGTGTTCGTGGAAGATGCCTTCGTTGCGAAACGACCAGATATACAGCTTGAAGGATTTACTCTCGACAATCCGCTCATTGGGAATGTACTCCACGCGGATTGTGGCAAAGTCTGGCTGTCCGGTCATGGGACAAACCGCCGTGAACTCGTTGGTTTCGAGCTTCACGGTGTAGCGGCGGTTCTGATGCCGGTTGGGAAAGGTTTCAAGTTTGCGTTGGGGCTGGGTCTGGCCCTGCCCAAGCAAGGTCAGTCCTTGCAATTCTTCGTGCTCTGTCATGCTAAATTCCTACCTGAATGTGATAATTTGGAATTATATCATGCCCTTGAATCTTACCCTTGAGATTGTACAATGTCACAGTAAGTTTCCTATATGGTGCAGCGAGCAAACATGACGAAACGGACTACCTATTTGCAGGCGTGCGCTAATTTCGCCAAGCTATGCGATGAGGTGGCTGAAAACCAGGAAATTGTCATCATTCAGCGGCGGGGTGCGCAGGATGTAGCACTGATTTCGGCCAGCGAATTGAGCAGCCTGTTAGAGACAGTCCATTTATTGCAGTCGCCCGCTAACGGAATCCGGCTTCTAAGTGCGCTGGCCCGCGCACAGGAACGCATCGTCGAAACGTAAGGCCAACAACTAAATGAAGGTACCACTTGAAGAAGACAGGCTATGTCTATTTTAACTGCTAAAGGCGTCGGGAAATCCTTTGGAGCCGACGATATTTTCAGCGACATCACCGCTGATATTCCTCACGGCGCGCGGATCGCCCTGGTGGGGCCAAATGGCGCTGGCAAAACGACGCTGCTGCGCATCCTGATCCGTGCCGAAGACCCCAGTGCCGGAACGGTTAACACTGCGAAGGGCTTGAGTATCGGCTACCTGCCGCAGCGCCCTGACCTGCTTGGATCGCAAAGCATCTGGGACGAAATGCTGGTCGCCTTCACGCATCTGCGTGAAAAAGAGGCCGAACTGGCCGAACTGGCCCACAAAATGGGCGACACGGCCCGTGATGACGCCGACGAAATCATCCAGCGCTATGGACGCTTGCAAGAGAATTTCGAGCTGTCAGGCGGCTACAACTACGAAACGCGCATCAAACAGGTCTTGCAAGGCCTCGGCTTTGACGCGGAAGATTACGAAAAGCCGCTCACGATCCTCTCCGGCGGGCAGAAGACCCGCGCGCTGCTGGCCCGGCTGCTGCTGGAAAGCCCCGATCTGCTGGTGCTGGACGAGCCGACGAACCATCTCGACATTGCCGCCGTGGAATGGCTCGAATCGTTTCTGAACACCTGGAAGGGCGCGGTGCTGGTGGTCAGCCATGATCGCTATTTCATGGATCACGTCGTCTCGAACATCTGGGAACTGGACTGGGGCTACCTCGAAGTGTTCAGTGGAAACTACAGCCATTACGTCCGCCAGCGAGAAGAACGGCACGCGGCGCACTGGGATGAATATGAAGCGCAGCAAGAGAAAATCGCCAAAGAGGAAGATTTCATCCGCCGCAACATCGCCGGACAGAATACCCGGCAGGCCAAAGGTCGCCTCAAGCGGCTGGAACGGCTCAAGCGCGACGAACTGATCACCCGGCCCCGCGAGTCGAGCACACTCAATATCAAGCTACAGACCAGCATCCGCAGCGGGGACAAGGTACTCGTCACCAAAGGATTGAGTATCGGCTACGAGGATGACCGGCAGGTGCTGTTCAAAGTTCCTGACCTGACCCTGTTCCGAGGCGAGGTTGCCGCCGTGATCGGGCCAAATGGCGTGGGCAAAACCACGCTGGTCTAGACGCTGCTAGACGAGGTGCCGCCGTTGGGGGGAACAAGTACACTGGGCGCGCAAGTAAAAATCGGCTACTTTGCGCAGGCCCACGAACTGCTGACACCCACCAACAATTTGATAGACGAACTGCTGACCGTAAAGGCCATGCCAATCAGCCAGGCCCGCAGCTACCTGGCGCAGTTTCTCTTTACCGGCGACGACGTGTTTCGCCCGATCAGCACCCTGAGCGGCGGAGAGCGTGGGCGAGTCGCGCTGGCAAAGCTGGCCCTGGACGGGGCAAACTTCCTGCTCCTGGATGAGCCGACCAACCACCTGGACATTCCGGCCCAGGAAGTATTGCAGGCCGTGCTGTCCGAGTTCGGCGGCACGATCCTGATGATCAGCCATGACCGCTACCTGATCGACGCGCTGGCGACGCAAATCTGGGC
>DATGFK010000909.1:0-3343 GCA_035309185.1 Aggregatilineales bacterium | reverse complement strand
TTAGTGCCGCCACCCGGATCGATGACCGTGATAGTGATCGGCCCGACGGCATTGGAAATATCGGTCAGATTTCCAGTTGAGGGATAAACGCCTCCCGAACCGGAAATTGCCTGTCCGTTGACGGGAACCGTGATACTGAGTTCATCAACAATGTATGTGAACATGAAGCCTCCTTATGCGCCGCGCACGCCGGACAGAACGTTGAACGCCTGCGCATACTCGACAGCCACGTCAACGTACACGCAAGCGAGCAGGCCCTGAAGAAGCTGCGCAGCATAGGTCTGATCCAACACCAACTCAACCCGAGTGGTCAGGCCGATGATCATGTACCGCCAGTCGCCATAGAAGATGTAAGACGTGTCGGTGTTCGTGCCGGTTGTGACGTTGGTTGGGATCTGGTTTTCAACGTAATACGGATAGCCGAGCAACTCACGGTCTGGATCATCGCTGCCCCACGATTCGCGAAGCAGGGGGCGGCCCAGATTGTCCATCAGGCCGGTGAAGGCACGTTTGCTGCGGCTGTGCATCACCCAGGCGCGATTGCCACCCTGCGGGATGTTGTTGTCGTCCAGCACACCATCGGCAGCGACCAGATCTTTGATGGTCGGCGCGCGTCCATTGGCATTGACCACCGGATCGGTGTTACCGAGCTGCGTGACCGTCACGTTCGGAATGTTGAGCAAGCCGAGCGGACGCGACCCGGTATTGCCGCCAGTTCCTGCACCACCCTCGCCAAGAATTCCGACGCGATCAATTTCCAGCAGCAAGCTCTTCATGATCTGATCTTTAAGCTGTGCTTCGGCACGAGGCGTCATGTTCTTGAAAAAGTTGAAGGGGCGCTGAACCAGAACTGCCAGCGGTTTCGGTACAAGCGTGATCTGCCCGTAATTGGGCTGGCTGGTCGTTACTGTCTGCGCTTCGCCGGGCCAGTAAGCAGAGGGCGCGGTGAACATCTTCGGAACACTCTTGACCTGAACGCCGTCCAGATCTTCCTGCCGAGCGCCTGCCTTGAACAGCACTGCATCGGCACGAAGCGGATCGATAATCTCGTCAGAGATTTCCTGTTCCAGGATGTATCCGCCCGTCGGACCCGCGCTGTAGCTCATGGCCTTCATGGCGTTCGACTTCGCGCCACGCTGAGTAAGCTGACCGCGCGAGGCCATAACCATGTCGTGAAAGGCAAAGGAGATCGGCAAATAGGGTTCGTTGCGGTTGAAGTTGAACGATGGACGCGTGGTGTATTGACGCGGCTGGGAACCGCGATTGCCAATGGCGTAAGGCATATCCGGCGCGGCCTTCTGTCCCAACGCCGCGCGCGCCCGCTTCATGGCTTCATGATTGGGATACATTTGCTGCCCATTGGCAACGCCAACGCGCGGATAATCCTGCGTCTGACCGTGGAAGTCTTCCGGTGGGGCGGGCGGAACAGGAATGTCCTTGCGCGCCTTACCATCGGTCATCTGTGGCGGCGTGGCCTGCTGGGGCGGTTGAGGCGCGGGCGCGTTCGGTGTTTCGGGAACAGGCGCGGCCTTCTGTGCCGTCTGACGAATTTCGTGCGCGACGACTGCTGGGTGTGTGCCGGGCGGCAAACCCATCGCGTCCATCATGTCGGGCGCGACTTCACCGCTCGTCTCAATTTGCGAAGCGAGTTGCTCCAGCGCTTCGCCTATCTCTTCTGGGCTGGCATTCGGCGGGAGTCCGCAGGCTTCTGCCAGCATTTGCAAAATGGGGTCCATTGACATTTCTCCTGAATACGATTTAGATGCTCGTGTCGCTGCGTCCTCATCACCGGGCATGTTGTCCTTCTCGCCTTGCGCCTCCCGCGCCTTGACAAGCGACTTCATCGCCACAGCAAAAGTTCGGAACGTGACCGGCCCTAAAGCCGGTTCAGCGGGTTCTTTCGTGATTGAACAGGCCGCGACGGGCCATATGTTCAGCGCGCCGTCACGTGGATCGAGACCAGCTTCGACCATATGCTCAATGCTGTCAGTGGAATACGTGTACTCGCCGTTCTGCACAGCCTCGACACGTTCCTCATACAGTGGGGCATTCGGGATCAGCAGGTGTTCTAGCCACAGACCGCGAGGGAAAAGACGGGTAAGCGTGCGCTTTCCGACAGGCTGCCAGGCAACACGTCGGTCACGCCCGTGATCTTCATAAAGAGGCGCGCCCTGGAAATAATCAAGCTGAAAAGTATTTGCAGACTCAGACGGGAAATAAGTATCTTTGAGATCGGGCCTATCGGCGTCCGTGAAGATAATGGCCCAGCCCTCGATAATCGCGCCGTTGTCGGTCATCGACTTCAGACCGACCATCGCCGCCTTACGCAGCGCGCCCTCAGCCGCAAGCGACGCTGCAACCACATCGCCGGTTTCATCGTATGCTTCGCCGAATGCCGCAAGCCAGCGCCGGGCTTGACTGTTGGGCAAACCTCCGTCAGTCAGCGCTTTGCAAGCCATATTCTTTTCGCCAGCCACGTGATACGCAATGGCTGCCGCCTGGTCCTGGGGATGACCCGCAGAAATTAGCTCTGCTATATTCGCAGATATATCTGATTGACTTTTGCCCTTTTTGAGCGGCATCCCTGTATCCTTATCCGTCTCGGAAAAACGAAACGGCGCGAACATCGGAGGTTGTTCACTCTCCGATACTCGCGCCGTTCAGCTTGTGCCGACTGGCTATATGTGGTTGTTAGGCTAGGTTAGTTATTGGTCGTATTGAACATCCTCTGGCTCAACGAAAATAGTTGCATAAGGCCAATTTGCTCCATTCATGCTTTGCAGCGCTGGCGGAATATCTTCCTTGAGTACAAACCCGTCGATAAGGGTTTTATCCGGCTGATCTGGCGCGACATAGAAACGGATGCGTTCACCAGTAGACAATACCCAAAATGCAACCTTGAATGTTTGAATGGTAGCAACATAGTCGAATGCTTTACGTCGTTCTTCCCACAGTTGAAAAAACTGTCGCTGAGCCTGTTGCCAATTCCCGTGAAGCGCAGACCATAAATCGTCGTGGTCCAATAGATGGCTCACAGCTTCCTCCAGAACAAATATCCGCCTTCTCTCTCCGGGTCCGGCTCGATCCGCCAATGCTGCGTAAAGCGCCGGATCGCACGCTTGCTGAACCGTCGCCACTCGCGCGAGCCGCTGGCATCGTAGACGGCGATAGGCTTACCCTCTTTGGCCGTTCTGAGCGCGTCAGGGAGCGTCAGCACTTCGCTGATGTAATTGGCAAGAATGTCAACGGTGTTCACTTCGCCCGTTTCCTCAGTTCTGATGTCCTCGATTCCATGTCGAGATACACCTCAATGGCGTCCACGATCATCAGCAGCGCCTGGCGC
>DATGFK010000908.1:0-2695 GCA_035309185.1 Aggregatilineales bacterium | reverse complement strand
TCCTGGGCATAGCCGTTGCTCTCATCGTTCTGGTCGTGCCATTTGTGGGCTTCGGGTTCTACTTAACAATCCAGGGCGGCGGGGAGGCTCGTCAGGAAGCTGAAGCGGCCCAGGAACGCAAACTTCTCAATATTGTCCAGAGCAAGGGCCAGGTCAAGATTGATGAGGTTGCGCTCGAATTGCAACAGCCCAAAGACAAAATCCGCGATCTGCTGGAAAGTCTGGTTGGACTTGGGTTATTCAGCGGTTATATCAACTGGGATAGTGGCGTGCTGTATTCGAGCGATGCGTCCAAACTGCGTGAGATGAAAAAATGCCCGAACTGCGGCGGAGACATCGAATTGACGGGCAAAGGCATCGCAAAATGTCGCTTCTGTGGCACAGAGTTCTATCTATCTTGATAGTTTAACCGCACGCGACACAACTTGTGGCTTATTGACGCCATCCACATTGCAGGAGCGTACATATCATGCCAATCGTGACCACGCCCGCCTGGGTCAAAGACGCTGTCTTCTACCAGATATTCCCGGATCGTTTTGCGCGAAGCAGCAAAGTGTTGAAGCCAAACAACCTGGAAGCCTGGGATACTCCACCTACAGCCGCTGGCTACAAAGGCGGCGATCTCTACGGTGTTCTTGAACATCTTGATCACCTCCAGGAACTGGGCATTACAGCCATTTACTTCAATCCTATCTTTCAGAGTGCGTCTAATCACCGTTACCATACGCACGACTATTACCAGGTGGACCCTCTGCTGGGGGGCAACGCCGCCTTTTTTGCCCTGCGAGATGAAATGCACCGGCGCGACATGAAACTCATTTTGGATGGGGTCTTCAATCATGCTAGCCGGGGCAATTTCTATTTCAACGACATCCTCGAAAATGGCAAAAACTCGGCCTGGCTGGACTGGTTCACAGTCCATGATTGGCCTCTGTCGGCCTATGATGGCAGTATGCCTATGAATTACGAAGCGTGGATTGGCCTACGTGCTCTGCCCAGGTGGAACACCGACAATTCCCAGGTGCGCGAATATTTGATGCAGGTCGCAGAATACTGGCTACGTGAAGGCATAGATGGCTGGCGGTTGGACGTGCCGTTTTGCATCACCAGCCCCGGTTTCTGGAACGAGTTCAGGACGCGCGTGAAGGCCATTAATCCCGAAGCCTATATTGTCGGAGAAGTATGGTGGAACGCCACCAACTACCTCATGGGCGACCAATTTGACGCGGTGATGAATTACCCGCTCGGCGGTGCCATTATCCAGTTCTCCGGCCAACAACACCTGGTACGCACAGAACGGCGGGGCGAGACCGATTGGGATCCCTACCCAGCAATAACGGGTGATCATTACGCGGAAAAAGCAGAGCACCTAGCAAATAAGTACGACTGGCAGGTCGTACAGGCACAGCTAAACCTGCTGGACAGCCACGACACGCCCCGCTTGTTAACTATGGCCGGTGGAGACCGCGCCACAGTGCGATTGGCGACGATCCTGACGATGACTTTTCCTGGCGCGCCCTGTGTCTATTACGGCGACGAGATCGGTCTGCCCGGCCACCATGATCCCGATTGTCGGCGTACTTTCCCCTGGGATAACCGCGCCGGTTGGGATATGGAAGTTTTCAATTATCATCGGCAGCTTATCGTATTGCGTAAGGCACACCGCGCGCTTCGAAATGGACGCTACGTGCCATTGTATGGCGACCAGTTCACCGTAGTCTTTGCTCGCCAGAATGACAGCGAAACGCTCCTGGTATCGGTTAATGTGGGCGACAGCTCTCAACCGATCACGATTCCGCTCAAGGGTCTGCTAAAGGATGGAACTGCGCTTTCAGCATTGTATGGATCGGTGAGTGGCAAGGTTGAAGAAGAGTCGCTCAAGATCACTCTCCCGGCGCGGGATGGTGTCATCCTGGCCGCCACATAAGGCTGGGAACGAATTGGACGCAGGGGGCAGCGGTCAAGCAAGAATCTTAAATCAGGGTATTATTGTCGTCAGACTGAATTAAGGCGCGGCGAAAATTACACAGGGGGCTTGAAATGATTGTCATAAAAAAACAGCTTCTTGCGCGAACAATCGTTGGTATGGCCTTTTTCGTAGTTATCTTCATGGCACTCCGAACGGTCAGGGCCGATGGCGTGGTGGGAACCGGAACGCCCGATAGCTGCACGGACGATGCGTTCGACGCGGCGGTGAAGGCGGGCGGATCGATCACCTTCAACTGTGGCACGGCGCCTGTGGCGATCAACGTGCTGAAAGAAAAAGACGTTACCGGCAGCGTGAATATTAACGGTGGCGGCAAAGTTACGCTCAATGGACGTAACCGTGCGCGGTTGTTCCGGGTCGCTACGGGGGCCACCCTGACCTTGCAAGAGCTTACATTGGCTTATGCGGCAGCCAACGGCGCGGGCAATGGCGACGGCGGCGGCAATGGCGCCGGTGTACTCAATGAGGGTGGCACGGTGGTGATCACTGATACCACCATCACGGCCAGCCGCGCCGAAGAAGGTGGCGGCGCGGTCTACAACAAAGGCACTGGCACGATCAGCCTGATTCGCACCACGCTTTCCAACAATACTGCCGGGACGAATGGCGGAGGGCTTGGCAATGAGGCCGGTCAGGTAATGCTGGCTAACGTGACCTTCTCCGGTAACTTCGCAGCCAACAAGGGCGGTGGCGTGTACGATGATACAG
>DATGFK010000907.1:0-2578 GCA_035309185.1 Aggregatilineales bacterium | reverse complement strand
ATGACAGTGGCCTCGCCCTGCGCTTTGATCATTTCGACTCCCGCCTCGATCCTCTCCGCCATTGCGAACGCGGCGCGGCGCGGAGTCCTCTTCAAAGGTGGCGCCCACCTGGAACAGATGGCTGACATTACGGCTATCGCCTTCGACAAGACCGGCACGATCACTACCAGTAAACCCTCTGTGGTAGACGTGCTTCCGTATGGCAATGCTACCCAGGACAGTCTTTTGACTGCTGCTGCCAGGGTTGAGATGCACTCTGAACATCCTCTGGCAGCCGCCATCGTGGCGAAAGCGAGGGAATGCGGCCTGCCGATCACGGAGCCGGATTCGTTCCAAGCCTTGCCAGGGATGGGCGTCATCGGCAAACTTCACAATCAGATAGTTCTGGTCGGAACCGAGCGCCTGATGACCAGCCAGGGCCTTGAGATACCGGCATTCCTGCTCAACGAGCGTGACCGCCTGGAGGCGGAAGGTAAGACCACGCTGTTCGTGTATGCTGATGTCTGGCTTGGCCTGATCACCCTGGCCGACCGGCTCCGCAAAGAAGCGCCCGGCATTATGCAGGCGCTGCGCGCGGCGGGCGTCAAGCACATCGCCATCCTGACCGGCGATAATGAACGGGTTGCCAACGCGATTGCCAGCCAGGTTGGCGCCGATGCCGCCCATGCAAACCTGCTGCCTGAACACAAAGTCGAAGCGATCAAAGCCATTCAGGCAGCACATGGAAAGACGGCAATGCTCGGTGACGGCGTGAACGATGCACCTGCGCTCGCCAGCGCGAGCATTGGGATCGCGATGGGCGCGGCGGGAACGGATGTCGCGCTGGAAACGGCGGATGTCGTGCTGATGGCCGACGACCTGAGTAACATCGCCTACGCCATCTATCTGAGCCGCCGCGCACGTCGTGTGGTGGTTCAGAACTTGACTTTTTCTTTAAGCGTGATTGTATTATTGGTGATCGGCGCACTGGGCTTTGGCCTGGCGCTGCCGTTTGGCGTCGTCGGGCATGAGGGCAGTACCGTGATCGTCGTCCTCAATGGGCTGCGACTGCTGGCCTTCAACCCGAAATTCCTGGCGGGGAAATCCGTTTGATGGATCTGATTGAGTGTTTGGTAGCGGTAGGCTTCACCGAGTACGAAGCAAAAATCTACCTCCAACTGCTGCGCGATAGTCCGACCACAGGCTATCAACTGGCGAAAAACGCGGGCATCCCACGTTCGATGGTCTACGAGGCACTAGGCAGGTTGCGCAACCGTGGGGCGGTACTGGAAACTCTAGAGGAACGCGCAACCCTGTACCGCCCGCTGCCTCCCGATGTGCTGCTCGACAACCATGCGCAGGAGCAGCAGCAGTTGTTGGAAAGTCTGCGGGCAGGACTGCGGCCCCTTTACGAAGCGCCCGAAGAGGAGCACTTGTGGACACTGACCGGGCAGCAGGCGATCTATGCTTACGCCGTGCAGATGATCGGCGAGGCAAAGGAAAGCCTGATGTTTGTTCTGCCCGATCCGGGGCTGGACAGATTGCGGGCGTCCATAGCCCAGGCCCAGGCAAGGGGTGTGTTGGTCAGTGCCTTGTTGACCGGAACCGGGAATTTAGACAGCGGGCAGGTTGCCCGCCATCCACCGCTTGAAAGTGAGATTCAACATTTGACCGGGATGCTGGTCATTCTGGCTGATGACCATGAAGTGCTCATTGCGGGCAAAGTACAGGATGTTACGGGCACCATCACCCGCAATCGTCACCTGGTCGCCATCACGCGCCAGTTCATCTGGATGGAGCTGTTCACCCAGCGCATCTATGCACGCTTGGGGCCGGAGTTGCTGGCCCACCTTGAAGGGGATGATCGGCGCATCTTTGAGAGTTTGCGCGACGACAAAGAAACTTAAACGTTACTGCTCCGTACCACCGTTGTCCGCCGGCGGCATCTGGTTGCGATCCTTGAACCTGGCATAGACTTCCGTTTCCTGGCCGATCTGCTTCGGGCGGTACCAGCCGGGTGCCTCCATGCCATCAGGCAGGTATTGCTGTTGTACCCAGGCGTCGGGATAGTCATGCGGGTACTTGTATTGGGCGCTGTGGCTCTCATGCCCTTCATGCCGTGCCTGCGCGGAATTGCTGGTCGAATCGCGCAGGTGAAGCGGCACCGGGCCTGGGCCAACTTCCTCCATGTGCGACAATGCCTTAAAGATCGCGCCTGCCGTATTGCTTTTGGGTGCCGTCGCACAGTACAGGCAGGCATGGGAAAGAAAATAGTTGCCCTCCGGTAGTCCAACGCGCTCAAATGCTTCGGCCAGCGAGTTGACAACCACGATGGCGTTCGGATCGGCCAATCCGATGTCTTCACTGCACAAAATCAGCATCCGGCGGAAGATGAAGCGCGGGTCTTCACCGGCGTGGAGCATCTTCGCCATCCAGTACAGCGCTGCATCGGGATCGCTGCCGCGCATACTCTTGATAAATGCGCTGATCGTGTCGTAGTGTTCGTCCTGATCCCGGTCATAGCGGATGGCCCTTCGCTGGATGCTCTCCACGGCGATGTCGAGGTCAATGCGGATTGTGCCGTCCGGCGCGGGCGGCG
>DATGFK010000906.1:0-2736 GCA_035309185.1 Aggregatilineales bacterium | reverse complement strand
GAACCTGTTAGCGTCACAGCCCGACCTGGGTAAACTGATCATTGGCTGGCTGGCTTCGCACTGACGAAATTTTTGTGAAAAATGTTGATTTGGCAAGCGCGCAAGAAAAAATTGACTATACTTAGCTTTCATACCTTATATTTTTCCAACAGGGAGAAATGATGACTACAACTCCGGCAGCAACTCCGAAGCGCGGTGGCAGCCGCATCCTCTACATCATCATTGGTCTGATCGTCGCCTGCCTGGTCTGCATTGGCGTGGTGTATCTCGTCGTCGGGCCGAGCATCTTGAAAGTTGTCAATACCCTGGCCGGGCCACTGGTCAGCACGCAGACTTTCTTTGATGACGTGGTGAAAGGTGACTACAACGGCGCTTATGCCCAGGTTCACCCGTCTGCGCAATCGTCATTTGGCGGCAGTGCCGATGGGTTGAAGCAAGCACTCACCACGAATGGCCTGATACCGACCTCGTTTGCAGTCAACAATGTTCAGGTTGGCACTAACACAGCAGGTGAAAGCCTGGCGATTGTGAATGGCACAGGGTCGTTTGGCGGTACGACAAAATACGCTTACGTCCAGTTGAAGCAGGACGCAGGTAACTGGAAAATAACGAACATAGACGTTAGCACGACTGCGCCGACGGTGACGCCTGTAGCTACTCCTTAAGCAGGGCTATCGTGAGACAGGGTTAGCCCTGTCCGCGACTGTCAACTTTCTTCTTCTCGCAGCAAATAAAGAGCCAGGCCCCAATTGGGGTCTGGCTCGATTGATGTCTGAATGGACACATCTTTCTTTCGATGCCAACAAGGTTAAGACACTGGCGCAAAAATCTATCTTGACAAAAATAGTTAGACGGCTTAGTATTTAGATGGGATAGCGAATTGAGTAGGATATGCAGAAAGTTTCAGAATATGTGGGGTATTTGCTGGTTCAGGTGACGAAGGCGCATCGCAAGGTTGCCGAAACTGGCCTGCATGACTTTGGACTCTACGTGGGACAAGAGTTGATTCTGTTTCGGCTTGAAGAGCAGGATGGCATGACACAATCGGATCTGGCTGATGTGCTGTGCGTCGAAGCGCCGACAGTCACGAAGGGCCTGCAACGTATGGAAGCCGTTGGGATGATCGAACGTCGCCAGGATCCGAGTGACGCGCGTGTATCCAGAGTATACCTGACGCCAAAATCCCGGCAGCTCATAGAACCGCTACGCGAATTGTGGGCTGAAGTGGAACAAAAAACGATCAAGGGGCTATCTGAGCCAGAAGTGATGCTGCTGCAACGGCTGCTGTTGCAAATCCTTGAGAATCTTTCCGACGACAAGGTATAGGGGTTCTCTTTTTTTGGGCGAATACTTTGCCGTCTAACTGTTTATCGCGAACAACGCGAACAATCTGATAGGTCAAGAGGAGGAGTAAAAGGCAATGTCTGATCAAACCAAGCGTGACAAGACCATTCTGGTAGCTGGCATTACAGGCCAGCAAGGGGGCGCAGTCGCAAAGCACCTGCTGGCAGATGGGTGGAAGGTGCGCGGACTCTCGCGCGACGTGAGCAAGCCAGCGGTCCAGGCGCTGCGTGAGGCCGGGGCCGAAGTTGTCCAGGGCAATATGGATGATCCGGCCTCGCTGGACGCAGCCCCGAAGGGCGTCTACGGTGTGTTCAGCGTGCAGAATTTCTGGCTGCCAGAGGTTGGCTTCGAGGGTGAGATTCGGGAGGGGAAAAACCTGGCCGACGCCGCTAAAGCCGCTGGAGTCCAGCATTTTGTGTATAGCTCGGTGGGCGGGGCTGATCGCAATACGGGCATCCCGCACTTCGAGAGCAAATGGCAGATCGAGCAGCATGTCCTGGCGCTGGGTCTGCCCGCGACGATTTTCCGGCCAGTGGGGTTCACGGATAACTTCAACTGGTCACGCCCGTACATCCTGAATGGCGTGTTCTCCGGCTTCGGTCTTGACCCGGATCGAACGCTGCAACTGATCGCGGTGGACGACATCGGCGGACTGGTGGCGCTGGCCTTCGCTCAGAAGCAGGACTATCTCGGCCTGGCGCTTGAGATCGCCGGGGACGAGCTGACCGAAAGCCAGATGGCGGCAACCTTCAGCCGCGTGATCGGGCGTCCGGTGAATATTGTGCCTGACACCTCGCCGCGCAGCGCTGATCCTGAGAATCAGAAGATGCGTAAGTGGTTCAACGAAAAAGGTTACGAAGCCGACATCCCGGCGCTGCGCAAGCGCTACCCGCCGCTGACCAATCTGGAGACGTGGCTGCGCAGAACGGGCTGGGAAAACGCGCAGCCCGTGCCGATCCCGGACAATGCGGCCTGGGGTAGCTAGCCCCCTAGTCCCACAGCCCCCTTTTCCCCAGTGCCGCTGGCATTCCTATGGGACAAGCGGAGGAAAAGGGGCGTAATAAGGCGCGGCTGGCGGCATTAAAAACATCATGAGCGGCTCGATTGGGGTGTCTGAAAGCGAATCAACAGGACGGGAGGGTAAGGGGTTGAATAATCTCGTCGCGAAGTTCAGGGAGAGTTTTTCTCCGCTGCGGATCTTGAATTTTCGGATTTATCTGGGCGGGCAAGCGATCTCGCTGGTCGGTACCTGGCTCCAGATGACGGCGCAGGGCTGGGTCGTATGGGATCTGAGCCATTCGGAGTTGGAACTTGGCAAAGTGACCATGCTCGGCACGCTGCCGATCTTGTTGCTTGGCCCCTGGACAGGCGTGTGGGCGGATCGGCTGGACC
>DATGFK010000905.1:0-5001 GCA_035309185.1 Aggregatilineales bacterium | reverse complement strand
CCCGCGCATCTGGCATAGCTCATAAGCCTGCTGGAAGAAACGCCGGAAAATCGGAAATACTGAAAGGACCACCGTCTGGCGGGAGAGCAGGGGATGGCGGAACCTTATCCTCGCTGCCAGTTTGTACCCGCCAGCGTGTCGGAAAGCTTCACCCCGAGAGCCTGCAAGCCATCGCGCAGTTCATCGGCGCTGGCCCACAGCTTCGCCTTACGCAGCTCGTCGCGCGCCTTGAGGATCATGCCGATCAGCGCGGCGCGTTCCTGGTTAGTTTCCTCGCTGCCCGCGCCTCTGCCATCTTCTGACGTCCCGGCCAATGGGGCGCTCGCCAGCATTGGCACCAGGGTCTGTATGGCCTGAAGCGACATTTCTGCGCGGTTGTAGATGCCCTGTTCGACGCCCGCGTTGGCGATCAGTACCAGGGACATAAGCCCGTCTATGGCGCGATGGTAATCCCCGTCGCGGATCGCCGACGCTGCTGTATCCTTCTGCTGCGCGATGTCCTCGTTGCCCGCCTCTTCCTCCGGAACATCAGCAGCGGGGGTCTCCGGCTTCAGGGCAACAACCGCCGCGCTGTCGCTGACGGCATCGGTGAGGGCGAAGCGCTGGCCCCGCTCATAGATCGTCTGGTGCCCACCCCGGCGAATGGTAACTGTCCCGGCCCCGAAGACATCGGCCTGGCCGCTGGCAGCCTGGACGGTGATTCCCGCGTATTCATCCACGCCGATGATCATCATGTCGGGCGGGAGCGCAGCCTCCAGGGCCGCCAATCTAGGCGCGCCCATGAAGCAGAAGCGCGTATCGTACTGGTTGCCGCTGTTGTTATTCCAGTGAGGGACGAGCGAAGCGCGCAGGCCGATCTCGCCCAGGACGTTCAAGCCGTCAATCCAGTTCACTTCCTGGCCGCATTTATAAATTTCGTACACCGGAATGGTCGTCTGGCCCAGGGCCACCGCTGCGCCGCTGGAAAACACCAGCGCGGCGCCTTCCCTCCAGCGGGAGAGGACAGCCTGCCAGACCTGGCTATCGCGCCAGGTGCGTACCGCGTAGCTGGGACTGCCCGGCCCGGCAAACAGGTAATTGGCCCGCCGGATGGCGTTGATGGCTGCTGCGATGGTGTCAGGGCTGTCGGACTGACTGCGATAACGCGCGACTGCCAGATCGAGGCCGAAGTTGCGTTTGAAGTAGCTGACTGCTTTTTGGTCGATCTGGTCTATGTTCAGTTCAAATCCGGCTGGCGTATCAATGAACACGGGCTGGACTGGCGCGTTCAGGCGAGCCATAATGTTGCGGTGCGCCTCCGCCATCGAATCCGAGAGTTCCCCGGAACCCAGAATCGTGAGCAATCCGTGAGTGTCTTCCATCGCACCCCTGATTATTGATTGAACAGATGATCTACAAAGTATAGCAGCCTGCGCTGCCAGACCCAACTCTTTAGACAGGGCCAAAGAGCAATCCTTTACGGGGATGACGATATAGAACTAATCTAAATTTCATAACAAATTCATGATTGGTCTTCGGAGGTGCTTGTGCCCCAAACCAATGTATGCTATCATCGTAAAGATACTAGAGGGAAGGAGGAACAATCCCATGCTGTATATGCCTCGTGAGGAAGGCCAGGGTCTGGTCGAATACGCCCTTATCCTGGTACTGGTGGCAGTGGTCGTCATCGTCATTCTTGCCCTGCTCGGCCCGGCCATTGGTAACATTTTCTCAAATATCGTTTCTCAGCTCTAGATCTCGCAGAACTTATCTGCACCAGGGGCCTCGCGAAAGCGGGGCCTCTGGTTTTTCTATTGCCAGTAATCCGATGACCGACCTCGACAATTTGCGTAAGTTTTACGCTCAGACGGCCTCCCGCTACGAAGCGCAGGTTGTGCCAGTTTTTGGCCCTCTGGCGCAATCCCTGGCCGATTGGATTGCTCGCTGCGTGGCTGCCCAGCGCACTTACGACCTCCTCGATCCCTTTGATCTCGACGAATCCGAATTTTCCAGCGACCTATTGCCACCTTCCACGCCCGCGCTCACGGCGCTAGACGTGGGAACAGGTACGGCGATTCTGGCGCGCAGCCTGGAAAGGTTGCTGGACGGCGCGGGACGCATTACCGGCATGGATGCTTCTCCGGCAATGCTGGCGATGGCTCAAAGCTATTCTCCCGCGCCGATTCGATTTGTACAGGCTGACAACCACGACTTGCCCTTTGCCGCGAACAGCATCCACCTTGCCGTATCATCCTTCGGGCTGAACGCCACAGTACCCAAGAAATCGTTGCGGGCGCTTTATCGCGTTTTGCGCAAAGGGCGGGGGATGCTGGCCTTCCAGGAATGGTCGGTGGAAGACGAGCCTTCCGAAATCCTGGACGCGACGGTTGCCGACCATGCCCCGCCCGCCGATCAAGTCCGCACCATTGACGAGGGCGTCATCGCGTTCAACAATGCCCAGCGCGTCTGGTACGATCTCCTCCAGGACACCGAAGATTTTTATGAACTGCTAAAAGCCCTTGGCTTTGAGCAGGTCTGGGTCAAGGAAGCGCCTTTCACCACGGTGCATTTGCCCTCCGTTGACGTTTTCATCGCCTATAAGATGGGCTGGCCTGTACGCCGCCTGCGCATAGAAGCACTGGCCGCCCAGGATCGCGACGCACACGCGGCTTTCGAGGCCGATCTGCATGACCGGCTGCGTCCCTACACCAATGCCGACGGCTCGTTCGACTGGTCGCCGGTGCTCTTCCGCGTTTGTGCTGTGAAGTAGGTGTGGATGGCGCGGGCTTAGTCGTTAACCGTCAGCATTTCTCTGCCAGTTGCGACTCTCCTTTGCGTTAAATACCTCAACCCTGACATTCTTCCCATAACAGCACCTGCACGTACGCCAGAAATATCGTGACATAGCGAGATTCTCAGTACGTAGGTCTCATTGAGATAACCTTGGGATCTGCCTTATGATTGTATTAGTAGTTTATTGTCTGAACTTCCACCCGTAAATCCCCCAAAATAAACTTCCGACGCTCCAGACAGCATGTGCTGTCCAGCCCTGTTATGAGTGTGTATCGAAAAAAAGCCAATTAGGAGTCCCCGGAGGAATCCTTTTTATGGTGAATTTACCCGTTTTCCGTGAACCAGGTCGTGAAAATTCGCTTCCCCATACAGAAAAAAGGGAAGTAGATGTTACTGTACCGGAAATTTCCGAGCAGGATCGCGCAATCCTGCGGGCCGCCGCAAAGACTCGCACACATCAAGCGACCTGCCCGCTCTGTGGATTTACAGTTTCAAGCGACCAGTTGGCCTGCTCCAATTGCGGCACCGCGCTCTCGCCCGAGGAAGAAACCCAGCAGCTAGAAGAATTCGTTGACCCCGCGCGTTATCATCGCCCCTGGCCGATTGGTCAGGTGTTTGTGCAAGACCAGCAGGCCATTACATTTCACATCAACGGGCGTTCGCTGACCTTGCCAGCGAACGAGCGCATGATTATTGGTCGGCGTAGCAACAGCTATGCGAGCGTGGAGCCGGAGGTTGCCCTTAACGACTTCGGCGCGGAGGAACTCGGCGTGTCGCGCCTGCATTTGCGCCTGCGCCGCGCAGGCGACATGGTATACGTCACGGATTTGTGTTCCAGCAATGGAAGTCATTTGAACGGCAGACCGCTGGCTCCGCATAGCAACGCGATCTTGCGCAACGGCGATGAACTTCGGCTGGGTCGTCTGACGATCCAGGTTGTCTTTAATCCCACGAATCCACCAAAGCAAATGCCACCAGGCACAGGAGAAAAATGATGAACAGCAGCGGCTCGATTCCGCGCGAAATATTGATCGTTGAAAATAATTTGCCTGACACGGGGTTGATTGCTGGCGCGCTGCGTGAGGCTGTTCCAGGCGTGACTTTAACCCTGGCGACTACGGTAAACGAAGCCTATGATTTCCTGTTCTGTACGGGAAATTACACCACTCGCAACGCCAAACAAGTGCCTGAACTGATCCTATTCAGCCGCCACTTGCTCGATACCCGAGGCGACGAACTGCTGCAACTCCTCAAGTCCTATGCAGGTATGCGCACCATCCCCGTGAGGATATTCGGTAGTGTGCAGGAGTTCATCTCCATTCTTGAGGAACGAAAGGTGCTGCGGCGTAATGCACTCAGCTATCCGGCCCAATCCGATAACCCAGCCCCTCCGCCCTTGAGCAAATTGGCTCGCGCGGCGCAATCGTCCAAGAGTTAGAGTTTTGATGGCCGATCCCCAGGGTCGTAGAAGTCCAGCGACAGCACGTTATGCCATGAATAGACTTTTCTGGTAGGAACCGCCATCTACAGCGCCTCAGTTAGCGCGATGCAGTAAGGGTGCGCCGCGCAACCCCGCTTCCAGGTTAGCCATCGCGATCCGGGTCATCTCCAGGCGTGTATGGACTGTTGCGCTGCCCAAATGCGGCACGATCAGACAGTTCGGCAGGCCATATAGCGGATGGTCGGCGGGTAGCGGCTCTGGTTCGGTTACGTCAAGGGCAGCATAACCTGGTCGGCCATGTTTGAGTGCGTCAGCCAGCGCCTGCGGGTCAATAATTTCGCCACGTGCCGTATTGACGATGACCGCCGTAAGCTTCATGAGCGCCAGTTCCCGTGCGCCGATCAGGTGATGGGTTTCGGGCAGCAGCGGCGTATGGATGGACACGAAATCGCTTTCGCGCAACAGGTCTTCGAGCGAGGCGCGCTGCACGCCGTCGCGCCCGGCATCGGCCTCGCTGAGATGTCTCGTATAGACCAGGACTCGCATCTCAAAGCCCCGGCTGCGGCGGGCAACGGCCTGACCGATCCTGCCATAACCAATAATGCCAAGCGTCGCCCCATGCAGTGGCTGGCCCAGCAGCAGCGCAGGCTCCCCGGTTTTCCACTGACCCGATCGCGCATAAGCGGCCCCTGGCACGATATTCCTTGCCACGCCAAGCATCAGGGCAAAAGCCATGTCAGCCGTACTGTCCGTCAGAACGCCCGGCGTATGCCCGACCGGAATGCCAC
>DATGFK010000904.1:0-4883 GCA_035309185.1 Aggregatilineales bacterium | reverse complement strand
ACTTTCATATCGCCTTTGCAAAAGTTGATCAAAGCCAGCAAATCGTCTGTCTGGGTGTTTGCATCGGGCGGAGCAGGAGAATCCAGCACGAGGGCGGGCAAACTGTTCTGTTGATTGGTGAACTGCGGGAACGGTTCGGAGGCCGCTGCCTCGAACAGGCGGATGTTTCCGCCGACACTGCGCATAACGGTTGAGGGCAGCAGAATATATTCAAACTGCGGCGAGCCGTTAGAAGCAGACTGGGCAATGGCGACAATGTAATCCAGCGTTTCGCCTCTGAAAATGCCCAGCGACGAGAGCATTTGCGCGGAACGCTGCGCCGGAGAAGGCGGCAGCAGTTGTGTCACACGGATGCACTCCGCCAGGTGCTCAGGACGGACACCCGATGTCCGTG
The DNA here is from genome assembly GCA_035309185.1 of Aggregatilineales bacterium. Lineage (GTDB taxonomy): Bacteria > Chloroflexota > Anaerolineae > Aggregatilineales > UBA2796 > DATGFK01. The sequence continues at coordinate 4,489 of DATGFK010000904.1, read as the reverse complement.
CGGCGACTTGCAAGGAGGGAGCCTGCCCCTGTGGTGCGCTCAGGGCTACGTAAAATCGATCCAGTCGAAGCGTTCGGGTCTGATCAGTCAACATACACCTTTAAGGGATGAGTCAGAGCGTTTAAACACCTCGGATTGTAACACCAAACCTACATTGTGTGGCTCCCAATCCATGAGTTCTTGCATTACCCGCTCTGTTGCCTGCGAAGGCACAAATCGGGAACACCTTGAAGAGTTCCTTATTGACGCTGCAAAGAAAATCTGGTTACAATGCCCCAAACGGTAACACACAAGGAGTTTTCCTGTGAGTTCATTGGGACCCTTTACGCTTGCCTCACACAGACATTCACATAGACTAGAGCCTGATGCGTGTACGCCAGGCAACCGGCCCCGTCTGGAAATTGGGAATCGCGAAGCGGCGATGAAAACTGGCCTATCGTCGCTTCAAGCTAACAACCTTTTCAAGGAGGACATAGTGCAGTACATGGTGACTGAACTATCTGAGGTGTCTGAAGTGGGTATCGAAACGGCGCCAGCCCTCGATACAGAAGTCCGATCCATTCTTGCTCAGTACGTCGAAGATCAGTTTGTCCGTGTTGATGCTCACGGTCTGGCGCGGACGGCAGCGCCAGTCAACAAGGCAGATGACGACGACGACCTGGAAGACGACGACTTCGAGGACGACGACTTCGAGGACGACGACCTGGACGATGAAGACTTCGAGGACGACGACTTCGAGGACGACGACCTTGAGGACGATGATTTCGACGACGATGAAGAATTTGAAGGTTGATGCAGAACGCCTGATCTCCTGAAGAAGGTACTGTTTTCATAACCAACATGAACGTGCTTTTTGCGTCAGCCGAGGTGACACCCTTTGCCAAAGTAGGCGGCCTTGGCGACGTGGTTGGCAGCCTGCCTAAAGCCCTGCGCGCACAGGGCATTGATGCACGGGTACTCATGCCCTTGCACGGCTCCATTGACCGTGCCAAATATGGCATCAAACCGATTTTTCGGTACCCCTTCACGCGCCGCAATAGTTCGGGCGACGTGACGATCCACTATGCCGAATATGACGGGGTGCCGATCTACTTCATGGCAAGCTGGCCGTTTTTTGGCGAAGGGAACACCGTCTACGGCGATATTCCCTGGGACATGAAGCGCTTTGTCTTTTTCTCGCAGACCATCCTGGCGACGGTAGTACATTTCCGCCTGGGCGCGGGCGGCTTGGAACCCTGGTCGCCGGATGTGCTGCACGTTCACGATTGGCATACCGCCCTGGCCTCGTTTTTGCTTGAAGAGGCCAGGCGCGATCCTGCCTGGGAGCGCACGGGAAGCGTCCTGTCGATCCACAACATGGCTTACCAGGGCACAGAGGCAGGCGGCTACCTGTGGGATGCAGGCGTGCCAGGTCGCCACAATCCCGATCTCGTCTACCAGGACAAAACCGACAACGTGCTGGGCATGGGCATCGCCTACAGCGACATGCTCAGTACGGTCAGCCCTCGCTATGCCACTGAAATCCAGTATCCGCGCTTCGGGGAAGGGCTGGAAGGGCTGGTGCGCCTGCGGAACATTGACGGCGATGTACGCGGCATTCTAAATGGCATAGACGTGGATCGCTGGAATCCAGCCACCGATCCCTGGATAGCCAACCCCTACAGTGTGGATAATTTCCAGGAGGCGCGGGCCTTGAACAAGGCTGCCTTGCAGCAGGAATCGGGGCTGGCGGCGCGCCCCGACGTTCCGCTCATTGCGATGATCACACGCCTTGTCGAGCAAAAAGGCGCAGACCTGGCGATTGGCGCGCTGTACCGTCTGCTGGCCGACACGGACTGCCAGTTCGTCGTGCTCGGTACCGGCGATCCCGCCCTTGAAGTGGCTTTCCGACGCTTGTGTGATACCTTTGCCTGGAAGGCCACGGCTTACCTCAAATTTGACCCCATGCTCTCGCAGCGAATCTACTCGGCCTGCGATCTGTTTCTCATGCCAAGCCGCTACGAACCCTGTGGCCTGGGCCAGATGATGGCGATGCGCTATGGCGCACTGCCCGTCGTGCGTGAAACCGGCGGACTGGCTGATACGGTACACAACTACGACAACGGCGAAGTGGGCACCGGATTTGTCTTCCTGTGGGAAGAAGCCGATGCCGTATTGAATACGCTGCGCTGGGCCGTGCATACGTACCGCTTCAACCCTTCAGCCTTTGACCGAATGCAGCAGCGGGCCATGCTGATGGATTTCAGTTGGACGAAGAGTGCCCGCGAATACATTGCAGTCTATGAGCGGGCGCTGTCGAAGCACCTTCCTGCCTCTACCTCTCAGCCTGAAACAAAAACAAAACGCAAGAAGAGCAAGCGCAGCACCGAGTCAGCGTAGCGCTTTCAGCCACGCATCCATATCGGCTGCCGCGCCCACCAGTCCCGCTTCGCTGACGGCTGGCCGCGAAAGTCTTTCAAACAAGGCTTGAAGCGCTGCCGAATCTACACCTGGGTCGTGGGAGACGATGGCCGCGACCATCTCCGAGTCTTTCAGACGCGGATCGACGGCATAGAACTCCGACAACCTGCGCCGGAATTGAGTCCGGTAGTGGGCCAGGATTTCGTCGCGTTGGCGGGAGCGCCGGAACAGGTTTGCCATCGCCTGGATGTATTCTACCGGCTCCCGGCGCAGCCGATCCTGGGGCAGCGGCACAGGCCGCCCAAAACGCCGTCCTCGCAAAGCCAGGAAAGCCATCGTCAGCGCAATGGCAAGCAGAATGCCCCATCCCGGCGCGCTGGTAAACAGCCACGCGGAAAACGAGGCGCCTGGACTGAAACCATGTTTCGACTCGTCAAAAAGAATCCCTTGACCCGGCGATAAATTGAGCCAGTGAATCAAGTTGGCGACCAGGCTTGCATCGCTCTCGTCTTGAAGACCGATATTCGACAGCGTGTACGGCAGGCCCACAACCCACAGCCTTCCCTTGCCTTCCTGGAATGACACGATTACCGGATGTCCACCGTTCTCCACATAGGTCATCTCGTCCCGACGCGATGAGCGGATCTGATACAGCGCCTGCTCCGGAACGTTGATCGTCGCCAGCGGCGGATGCAATAGAAAACTGGGTTGCGCAGCGGCCAGGTTTTTACGGTCCAGATACAAATCCGCCAGCGAGACATTGAATGCCTGGAGCAGACTATTGATCGGCTCCAGGCTTTCACCCGCAACGACCAGGGTATGCCCATCGCTCACCCACTGGTGAATCTTTGCCGTCTCGCTCTGCGAATAGGACGTTAAGGGTGCCAGCACAAACAGCATTCCATCGGCAGGTTGTGGAACTGCGTCGGGTATCCATTCTCGAACCGAGTAGCCGAGCTTTTGCAGCCACAGACTCAGAGCCATCGCCCCGTCGGGATCGGTGCTGTAGATGCTCAGGGGCGGCCCGGACTGCGCGCCGGTCAACACAACCAGGATGGCGACCAGGAGCAGACCGGCCAGCACGGCGACGATTAAGCGAGCATTGGCCCACGATTGGCGTGAGGCGGTTGCGCCAGAAGCGGCGGAAGTCATGGCGCAAGCTCCATCAAAGTGTCAACGTCCGCACGGAAAGTCGCGAAGAGGTGTTCGTCCACCGGCTCAAAGCCGTACCAGACTCGATCAAAAGTCTCGACCACGGGCCTGAGCGCCGCGCCAAGCTGCGGCGTCCCGGCCACCAGTTTGAGATGTTCGCGGTTGGTCAGGCTGCGATCATAGTGGATGACGCCGCGCTCGTCGAGCAATAGTAAACTGGACAGGTACAGGTACCGGATGGCCGTCCGGTAATCCTGAGCTTCCTGGCGGCCTTCCGCCCGGTCGCGGGCCTCCTGCGACGTTGCCGGTTCTTCCTCTTCCGATTCGGGCAATGCTACGGGCTGCATCCTGAGCCGCTGGACAAAATAGACGAGCACCACCGCACCCATAACGATGGTCAGCATGACCAGTAATGCCTGCGCAAGAGCGGGAGATACGAGCGCCGTTTCGGGCTGCGAACTGCCGAAATCAGGTGGACTACTGACAGCGGGAGGCGTCTGCGGGGTTGCAGTCGGCTGGTAGTGAAAACGCGAGTCGCTCAGGACGCTGTTAAGGGCGTCCAGGGCCGCGTGCGCATCCTCAGGCGGGCCGTTTTTGAGGATGTTTTGCAAGCGGGCTTCCAATGTTCTCAAGCTCGCCGTGTCACTGCCGCTGGCGACAGCGCGCACCCAGGAAAGATCAAGGGGGATCAGCGTCCCTTTCCCATCCGCGAGCCGGATCGAATCAGCCCCCTGCCATAGCGCCTCGACCTGCTGAAGCGTAGACTGGCGCGCAGTGGGAGTGTCTATCGCCTGTTGGACGAGCTGCGCCGTGCGCTGCAAACGCGACCAAAAATCATCTTGGTCAATAGGCGCGGCCAGCGCGGGTTGGTTGGCATTGAACAGGCAAAATCCAAGCAAGAGCACCAGCCCAGGCAGCCCGATAAGGAGTCGGCGCA
>DATGFK010000903.1:0-2184 GCA_035309185.1 Aggregatilineales bacterium | reverse complement strand
CGCGTTCTGTCCATAGACAGGACTTCGATCCGCTTACCGCTGTTGGATCCATTGGCTTCCGTTGCGCCGCTGACCAGGACTTAAGCCAGACCGGAGGCGCGTCCAAATCTACATCATCGTCCGGGGTGCAGCCGACTATCGCACAGCCTGCCGCGTTGCCGACGGTAAGCCAGCCGTCGCCGACGGTCAGTTCAGGCACGCTTGCCTCCGGGAATGGCTGATCAAAATGGGTGACACGCGGCATTACTCACAGCTATAATCAATTCGACAGAAGATTCAGTATCTGGCGCATTCAGAACTATCGGCTCCGCGAGACGCATTGCGCCTCACCTGAAAGGATTGTATAACGTGAGTAATGTCGCATTGTCTGAAAACGTTTCGCTGGAAACGCTGGCTATCAACACCATCCGTTTTCTGGCCGTGGATGCCGTGCAGAAAGCGGACTCAGGCCATCCCGGATTACCGCTGGGCGCAGCGCCTATGGCCTACGCCCTGTGGACTCGTTACTTGCGGCACAATCCGCATAACCCGAAATGGCCCAACCGTGACCGCTTCGTACTCTCGGCGGGTCACGGTTCCATGCTGTTGTACGCGCTCCTGCACCTGACCGGGTACGGAGTCTCCCTTGACGACATCAAAAACTTCCGCCAATGGGGCAGCAACACTCCAGGCCACCCGGAATCCGAGCTAACGCCCGGAGTAGAAACGACAACTGGCCCGCTGGGGCAGGGCTTCGGCAATGCGGTTGGAATGGCGATTGCGGAAGCATTCCTGGCGGCCCGGTTCAATCGCCCGGATTTTTCGCTTGTGGATCATTATACGTACGTGCTTGCCAGCGATGGCGATCTGATGGAAGGAGTCGCTTCCGAAGCCGCCTCTATTGCTGGACATCTCAAGCTTGGCAAACTCATCGTCCTATATGATGATAATAAGGTGACCCTCTCTGCGGCTACGGATGTCACCTTTACCGAAAACGTCAGGGAGCGCTTTGACGCTTATGGCTGGCAAACGCTGCATGTTGACGACGGGAACGATGTCGAAGCCGTGAGCAAGGCGATTGAAGCAGCCTGGGCTGACAAAGATCGTCCAACGCTGATAGACGTACGCACCATACTCGGCTATGGCAGTCCTCACAAGGCTGGGACGTTCGAGGCGCACGGTTCGCCGCTTGGCGCAGATGAGGTCAAATTGACCAAGCAAGCGCTTGGCTGGCCGGATGATAAGTTCTTTTACATCCCAGGACAGGCTCTTGAGCACTTTCGTACCGCACTCGATCAGGGCGAGAAGTGGGAGCAGGAATGGAAGGCGATGGCCGCAAAGTGGGCCAGCCAATATCCTGACCTGGCCGCAGGATGGGAAGAGGCCATCGCCGGGAAATTGCCAAAAGGCTGGGATGCCGACCTGCCGACCTACGGCAAAGATGCCAAACCCGCAGCCACGCGAGATACGAACGGCGTGGCGATCAACGCGATTGCTAAACACGTCCCGACCTTCATCGGAGGCGACGCCGATCTATCGTCGTCTACCAAGACGACCATCAAGGATGGTGGCGATTTCGAGCCGGGCAGCTACACTGGCCGCAATCTGCATTTTGGCGTCCGCGAACATGGTATGGGCGCCATCGTCAATGGCTTGGCCGCGCACGGTGGCATCATAAAACCCTTCACGGCGACGTTTTTCAACTTCTCCGACTACATGCGTCCCACCATCCGGTTGGCTGCGCTGATGCACATCTCGCCGGTCTTCGTCTTTACGCATGACAGTATTGGGCTGGGCGAGGATGGCCCGACGCATCAGCCGATTGAACAACTGGCAAGCCTTCGCGCTGTGCCAGGGTTGACGGTCATTCGCCCGGCAGACGCTAACGAAAGCGTCGCTGCCTGGAAGATCGCGATGGAACTGGATGGGCCAATCGTGCTGGTCTTTACCCGCCAGAAGGTGCCAACCTACGCCCCGGATGGCGTGATGGAGGGTGTCACGCGCGGCGCTTATATTAAGGCAGAGGCCGAGGGTGGCAAACCCGACGTGCTGCTGCTCAGTACCGGCTCCGAACTGAATTTGATTATGCAGGCGCGCGAGGAACTGGCAAAACAGGGCATTAAGGCCCGTGTGGTCAGTATGCCAAGCTGGGAACTCTTTGAGAAGCAGGATGCGGCCTATCGCGACTCTGTGCTTCCGCCGTCG
>DATGFK010000902.1:0-6109 GCA_035309185.1 Aggregatilineales bacterium | reverse complement strand
AGCGAAAACCGCAAACTGGTTCCCCACTCAAGCATCCACCGATTCCGCGAGCGTTGACACACTTTTTAACTTGATGCTCGGTATTGCCACAGTGATTTTCTTGATCATTGAGGGCGGCATTCTGTGGTCCGTAATCTTCTATCGCCACCGCAAGGGTGACGAAACCGATGGGCCAAGCATCCACGGCAACACCACGATTGAAATCATTTGGACTGCAATCCCGGCCATCATTGTGCTGATCCTGGCGGTGATGAGCTACAAAGTATTTGCGGATATGCAAGCACCCCAGCCCAATGAACTCGCCCTCAGCGTGACCGGTCAGCAGTTCAAATGGACGTTCATCTATCCCTATGAGCCATTCCCCGACCTGACTGCTGATCAGAATAACGCGGCGAAGTCCAACATGTTCAGCGACGTTCTGGTCTTGCCTGTTAATCGCGCCATCCGCGTGGACATCAGCTCTTTAGATGTAATCCACGCCTTTTTTATCCCAGAATTCCGCATCAAACAGGATGCGCTGCCCGGCTCGGTTACGACGGCCCGCTTTACGCCATCGCAAATAGGTCAGTATACAGTGGAATGTACCGAACTTTGCGGGCAGGGGCACGCGACGATGCATAACCTCGTCAAGGTCGTGAGCAACGACGATTATCTTAAATTTGTGGCGGGTCTGGCCGACAATGCCAAAAAAGCCGCTCTCGACCCACGGCGGGCGGATCGTGGCAAACAGCTCATGCAGCAAAAATATCCGTGCGGTAGCTGCCATACGCTGGCCGATGCCGGTTTGACCGGAAATGTCGGGCCGAAACTGGATGGAGTCGAAACGCGCGCCGAGAAGAATCAGGATAACCGACTGACGGGCAGCGGCATTGACCCAACTTCGATGAGTCCGCAGGATGCTGCGGCGCAGTACATCCGGTTGTCCATCGTCAATCCAAGCCTGTTCATCACGCCTGGGTTTAACGACCTGATGCCCAAGAACTTCGGCGATCCAACAGTAATGCCAGCGGATGATCGCGAAGCCATTGTCAATTATTTGCTGACACAGAAATAACACAGGAAAAGCCCAGAACTAGCTCTCGAACTGTTAAGGACAGGATAAAGGAATTTTGGCCCATGGCAACCTCAATCGCTGCTCCTGTTGCTCAGGAACGGACTGGCGGAATCGCCAAATATTTCGCCTGGAGCATCGATCACAAAGTGATCGGTGTGCAGTACATGGTCACGTCGTTCGCGTTCTTCCTGGTAGGTGGCTTGCTGGCGGAACTGATCCGCACGCAACTGGCATCGCCTGACGCTGCCTTTTTACAGAGCGGCGGCGCCTACAACTCGCTGTTCAGCATCCACGGCACCGTCATGATCTTCCTGTTCGTGATCCCGATGCTGGCAGGTTTCGGCAATTACCTGGTACCACTGATGATCGGGGCTAAGGACATGGCCTTCCCCTGGCTGAACGCCTTTGCGTTCTGGCTGATCCCCCCGGCTGGTCTCCTGCTGCTTAGCGGCTGGCTGGTTGGCGGGCAGGCGCAGGCAGGTTGGACTTCCTATTTCCCGCTGTCTGGACCAAAATTCAGTCCATTTGACGGTCAGACGCTGTGGGCGATCAGCCTGCACATGCTGGGACTGTCATCCATCCTCGGATCGATCAACTTCATCGTTACCATTAAGAATATGCGGGCGCCGGGCATGGGCTGGTTCGATATGCCTCTGTTCTGCTGGGCTATCCTGGCAACTTCGCTGATCGCCCTACTGGCGACGCCTTTCCTGTCCGGTGCGCTAACCTTGATGTTGCTGGATCGATTGGCAGGGACTGGCTTTTTCAACATCGCGACGGGCGGTAGCCCGCTACTATGGCCGAACATATTCTGGTTCTATTCGCACCCTGCCGTATATATTATGGTTTTGCCTGCGATGGGCATTATCTCTGAAGTGCTGCCCGTTCACGCCCGCAAGCCAATTTTCGGCTACCGGCTGATCGCGCTGTCAAGCCTGGGAATTGGCGTTCTGGGCTTTATGGTGTGGGGCCACCACCTCTTTACCACGTTATCGCCGCTGGCGCGTATCCCGTTCATGATCACCTCGATGCTGATTGCTGTGCCGACGGGAATCAAAATGTTTAGCTGGCTGGCGACGATCTGGGGCGGAAAAATCCACTTCAGGACAGCCATGCTCTTCGCGCTCGGCTTCCTTTCAATGTTCCTGCTGGGAGGGTTCAGCGGCGTATTCCTGGCCTCGATCCCGGTAGACGTTCACCTGCACGCGACGTACTTCGTCGTAGCCCATCTGCATTTCGTGTTGTTCGGTGGCAGCGTCCTGGGAATATTCGCCGGGATTTACCACTGGTTCCCGAAGATTACAGGCCGCTTCTTAGACGAACGGCTGGGCAAGATCCACTTCTGGTTGACCTACGTTGGCTTTTTCCTGACCTTCTTCCCGATGCACTTCCTGGGAATCGAGGGGATGCCACGGCGCGTGTACACCTACGATCCCAAATATCAGCTTCTCAACGACCTGGCAACGCTGGGCGCGTACATCCTGGCTATTGCAGTGATGCCCTTCATTGTCAACGTCATTTACTCGGTTCGCAAAGGCCAACTGGCAGGCAAGAATCCCTGGCGCGCTATGACTCTCGAATGGACAACGGACTCGCCGCCGCCCGATCATAATTTCGACGACATGCCGATCCTGCCGCCGCACCCTTACGCCTATGGTACGCCCGAAGGCGCAGCATATATCGCGGGCGAAGGTAAAGTAGCGGTGCCCGCCCTGGAACATGCCCACGGCGCAATAGAATCGCCTACAGCCGGAGATTAATATCGGAATCGGAATACAGACACTCGTGGGGCGGCTCAACTTGCCTCTTTGACGAATTTGTCTGGTTTTGGTTGTCCTGATAAGCGGCGTTATCGGAAATAATATCGAGTACAGGTAAGTAGGAAATGGATTTACAACTGGCCCGCACAGCAAGGCTCAACAAATTTGACGAACAGCGCCAGGCGCGAGATCGTGACCTCAAAAACAAGCGAACGGCGCTCCAGTTATGGCGCGTCGCCAACGGGGGGGTTTTCGCGTTTTTCATCCTGGCAAACTACCTCATGCGTCAGCAGATCACACCCTGGCCGCCCGCAGGCGTAGAGCGGATTAGCGCGACGATCCCGCTGATAATCTCACTGGCTTTGCTCCTTAGCAGTTGGACGGCGCTCCGGGCGCAGCGTTCTATCCGCGTAGACAACGCGAAGGGGCTGCGGGGCTTCACTTTGATGACACTGGCACTGGGAGTCGTGTTCCTGGCAGGGATGGCCCTGGTCTGGCGGACTACTCCAATGACCGGCCCCTACAGTGCGATCTTCTTCACTATGACGGGCTTCCACGCACTGCATGTCCTGGCGGGGATGATCATCTTTGGATACGTCTATAGCAAGTCACAGCGCGGCGCGTACTCAGCGGAGAACTACTGGGGGGTCGAGGCAGCCGTCGTGTTCTGGCATTTCGTGGACGTGATGTGGCTGCTATACTTCGTCGTACTGTTCGTCTTCTAGAAGCAATGTTTCACCTCTGAGATCGAGAGGATTTGTATGGAAAGTCCAACACCGAATTCACATCACCTGCGGCGTGCCGGTATGGGGCCAGGTATCGGGCGCGCTATTGTCGGCCTGATTATTGGCTTTGTAGCTGCCATTGCTGTGCTTGCCATTCTACGCATTGGGCTAACGCTGGCGGGTCTGCTCGGACAAACTGAGCCGATACTGCCCGGCAGCGGAACGATCCTGTTTTTTGGCGGATTCGGCGGACTGTTCGGCTGGCTGTGGGGTATCGGTTCGCTGATCCCGGCATCGCACGAACACATGGGTCTTGAACATTACGCTGCCGAGGAAAGGGTAACGCCGATCCAGCGTATCCTGGCTTCGATCAGCAGTGCGCGTCCCCAACTACGGACTATCGTCGCACCGCTCTACCGTCCTTTGATCGTCGCCTTCGGCGTGTGCGTGATCATGGCAATCGGCTTTATGCTGCTAGGCGTAGCCAACACGCCACTCACCAAGGTACAGACGGAAAACCCGGCAGCTAACGCGACCACGCTACAGGGCAACATCAACCTGCCTTTTAACGATGCGCAGGGCAACCCCATGACAGTTAACAAGACTGTGTTCTTCTTCGGCCTGGCCGTGGTGATCCTGGGCATCCTGGGCGGGTTTGCACTCGTCCTGACACTGCTGATGAATGCCCTGGGCGGGCAAGTTCAGAAAGCCAAAAAATCGCCGGATGAACCTCCCAAGGAAGAGAATGGCCTGTTCCGGCTGATTGACTTCTTTGTCACCTGGATCAGGGACATCTTATCGGGGACAGAACAATCCATCACGCACTGAGAGCAGTAGCGTAAGACAATTCGGGAAAATTAAAGGCCGGGCGACAAACCCGGCCTTTTTGTGTGTGAGATACGAAGCAACAGCCCTAAATTAAGCGCTTTGCGGTTGATGCTCCCGCCGAGCCGAGGTTCAGCCCCGACTCAGCGAGAGGTAATCTTCCTCGCGGAGCCAGTTCTACTGGATGGATATTGCTGTCCCGCTCATGCTGCTAGAGATTGTATATTGACCGAGTAACTGGTTTGAACTGTAATCTCGGATTCGCACGAAGAGTGTTCCTGCTGGCCTTGCCAGCAGGTTGAAGGATGTGTTGTTCCCCAGCATGGGCCACATGTGGAATTCCTGGCAATTGGCATTGAGACCATTGATCCATATCTCGCTACTCCTGTAGTTCAGGAAGGCGATTGAGACCTGGCCCGAATAGTTCCCTTGACAATTCGCTGGCGGCTGCACGAGCGATGCGTGCAGCGGTGGGATGGTAATCGTCAGCGTGTAGTTCGTCGAACTGTTCGGGTTGTTGCGGACGTCAATGATGTAGTCCTGGGTGCTTGGCAAAACGCCCGTGAAAGTCTGCGTAGCGGCATGATCGGAGATTAACACGTTGCCATCGGCGCCGAAGATGATCAGGATCGCAATCCCGCTGGAGAACGTCAACTTGGCCGTCAAGGTCTGTCCGCCCAGCGCCTTGAGCACCCAGCGATCCGTCCCGCTCGGCGCTAACGATCCCTGGACGGCAACCGAGGTCGCCCCTGCCGGGAAGACGATGCGTTTGCCTGTCGGGGTGGGCGCGACTGGCGGCGCCACCAGCGGCGGGATTGTAATGCTTAGCGTATAGCTGGTTGCAGTGTCGGGGTTACCCCGCACATCAATGTTATAGTCTTCGGTTAAAGGTAGCACACCGCTAAATGTGGGTGACGTGGCATGATCGGACTGTAAAACCGAGCCGTCCACACCAAAGACAATCAGAATGGCCTGTCCACTGGAGAAGGTCAATTGTGCCGTCATTGTTTGTCCCCCAAGCGCTTTGAGTACCCAGCGATCCATGCCGCCTGCCGCTAACGTCCCCTGGACAGAGACCGAAGTCGCTCCTGCCGGGAATACGATGCGCCCGCCGCCCGAAGCGGCGGGTTGCGGTGTCGAAGGTACCAGCGTTGGGACGACCTGCGCCGTCTGCGCCAGTTGCGCCCATGCTGTGAACGGCCCAGTAGAGTTCATATTGCCTGGTGTTTGCAGAAGTCGCAGCGAGGCCGCACCGGCTGTGCCAGTCCAGGCCACTTCCGGTGGTGTACTGAGGCCAGTACGGGTATTCAAAATGTACAGGGTTTGAGCTGCGCCCGGCGCCCCGCTTAGGTAGATCACGCCATCCTGCCAGCCGATTACATCCGAGATATTGGGATCGCTCAGATCGCCTACCATCGTGCCGTCGCGCTGGATCACTGTGTAATGGCGCTGTGGGGTAGGGGGATTCACCCCTGAGTAAACAATCCGTTCGCCGTTCTGGATAAATTTCGCATCTACCATTGAGACGGCGTTAGTCGTGTAGAACGGGGCACTGGTTCCGGTAGCCGAATTATAGGCGAGGAGAACATTGGTCGCGCCGGGGTTAGTGTTGGCGGGGAAGCGCGAATCTGCGCCGACGGCAACCGTCTCTCCAGTAGTCTCCAGCGTGTCAGCATTGACCATCGGGTAGGCATTGGTGGCGGCGACGGTATGGGCACTGGTATCCCAGGCGTAGGTATCGTAAT
>DATGFK010000901.1:0-3014 GCA_035309185.1 Aggregatilineales bacterium | reverse complement strand
TGAAAGTTCAATGGCAGGTGTTTTGGGGCGGTTTTAAGTCCAGCCATCTTCAACACCTCTTGCAAACGCTGTTTTTCTGTCTCACGGGGAATTTCGTAGACGCCTGCGTAGAATTCCAGGTTCTCAATCACAGTCAGGTCGTTGTAGAGCGCGAACTTCTGTGACATATAACCAATGTACGGTTTTGCACCCTCCGGGTTGCGTACCACGTCAACCCCCAGTACGTGAATACCTCCGCTGCTGGGGTGCAGCAGTCCACACAACATGCGGATCGTGGTGGTCTTGCCGCTGCCGTTTGGCCCCAGGTAGCCGATCACTTCGCCCGGCTGCACTTCAAAGCTGACCCCGTCCACCGCCGTAAAGGCCCCGAAGTGTTTGGTCAGGCCCTGGACGCTAATGGATGGTTGGGCTGGCTGGCTGGTATTCATTGGCCCTTCTCCTCCAATAGCTGGATGAACACATCCTCCAGGGTCGCAGCCACTGGTACCAGGTGGATCAGCCTGACACCCGCAGATTCCAGGGCGGCGGGCAGCCTGCCTTGCGGCCCTTCCGGGCTGCGCACTCGTAAATGCAGGCGATCTCCAAAGGCATGTACGTCTTCCACGTCCGGGTCAGCCTGGGCAACTTTTCGAGCCGCCATCTGGGGTTCGGCTGCCAGTTCAAGGACGCGCCCGGACAGCCGGTTAAGCAGGTCGCGCGGCGCGCCTTCGACCAACGCCCGTCCTTTGTTCATGAACACGACACGGTTAAAGCGCATGGCCTCGTCCATGTAAGGTGTGCTGACCAATACCGCTGATCCGCCGCGCAACAGCCCGATGAGCAGTTGCCAGAACTCCTGGCGGGCCACGGCGTCCACACCGCCGGTTGGCTCGTCCAGCAGGATCACGCTGGGGCGATGTACCAGGGCTGTTGCCAGCCCCAACTTCTTCTGCATCCCGCCGGATAGACGTGCGGCTGGCCGGTCTGCGAACTGGCTCAGCCCGGCGAAGGTCAGCAACTCGGCGGAACGCACTTTGCGATCTTCGTCAGAAACGCCGAATACGGACGCGAAAAAGTCCAGGTTTTCGGCAATGGTCAGATCGCCGTACAAGCTGAAGCGCTGCGCCAGGTAGCCGATGTGCTCACGCGCCTTTTCAACCTGGCCCGGAATGTCGTAGCCTGCCACACGGGCTGTGCCGCTGGTCGGCGCGAGCGCTCCACACAGGAGCCGCATGGCCGTGGTCTTGCCAGCGCCATCTGGTCCCACCAGACCAACCATTTCCCCGGCTTCTACCTTCAGATTGAGGCCATCCACAGCGCGGATGCTGCCGAAATCTTTGACCAGGTCGTGCGTTTCCAGCAAAATTTCTGGCGCTTGTGCTTGCATTGGAGTTTGCCTCACTGCGCCGCGAACGTGACGTCGGCAGGCATCCCAGGCTTCAGCTTGCCGCCTGACGGTTCCAGGTCAAGCTTGATGGCAAACACAGTGCTCTTGCGGCCATCAATCGTTTGGACGTTGCGCGGCGTAAATTCAGCCTGATCCGCAATGTGGCTGACTTTCCCGACAAAACTCGCATCGGGAAAGGAATCGACCTTCACCGGGTAAGTTTTGCCGAGATAGATTTCCCCGTAACGATCCTCAGGCACGTAAACTGTCAAGGTCAGGGTATCCAGGTCTGCAACGACCATCAGTGGACTGCCCGGAGCGGCCAGCTCGCCGGGTTCGATCAGGCGTTCCATCACCGTGCCGTCAATGGGTGAGGTGATCTCGTCATTGGCCCCGCCAGTCGTCGAATAGATGTTGATCAGCTTTTCACCGCTCGTTACATGGTCGCCTTCCGCCGCATAAACCTGTTGTACGCGCCCGCTGATCTGGGAGGCAAGGTGAATCTCGGTGGCCTCAATGGTGCCGGATAGGGTGAAGGTGGTGCTGTCGGTGAAGGCGGGTACAACCACCTGGACAACCACAACCACCACGATGACGATGATCACCAGGGCAATGAGTATGCCTCTACGATTACGCATGATATTCTCTCGTTACTTTCTATTGATTCGGTTCAGTCAAGCGACTTGTGGAAACGACGAATCGCCAACCCGACCAGGACGACGGAAAAAATACTCAGGGCCACGATCTGCGGCACCATATATTCAAGGCCGACGCCCTTTACGACCAGGCTGCGCACGATAACCAGGAAATACGTCAATGGAATGAGTCGGCTCACCAGTTGCAGAAAGACGGGCATCGCTGCAATCGGGAAGAAAAAGCCCGACAGGAACATCGAAGGCATCACAATAGGCATGGACATGAGCTGCGCTTGCATCTGATTGGTGGCAACCGTGGAGATCAGCAATCCAATACCCAGGTTAGGCAATATAAATAGCAGCGTCAGGCCGAACAGCAGCATCACGCTCCCTCGAATGGGAACCCCGAACCAGAATGAACCTACTGCCAGTACCAGCACGACCTCGACCATTGAGACCATCATGTACGGCGTGATCTTGGCGATCATCAGTTCCCAGTTGCGGATGGGCGTCACGATCAACTGTTCAATGGTGCCCTGTTCCCGCTCCCGCACGATAGCAAATGAAGTCAGCGTCATCGTGGAGAAGGTCAAGATCATGCCGATGAGGGCGGGGATCATATTGTACGAACTGAGCAGGTCGGGGTTGTACAGCACGCGCGTACTGACCTGTACGGGTGGCGCGGCTGCTGCACTCACTACACGCCCTGTGACCTGTTCAAAGCGGACGTTGGTGGTCTGCGCCTGACCGACGAAGGTCGCCGCCGAGAGGGACGAGTTGGCAATGGTTGGATCGGAGCCGTCAATCAATACGGCAACGTCCACGCTGCGCCCGGCTTCGATGTCTTTGGCGTAGTTCGGCGGGATGATAATGCCGACTTTGACGTCGCCACTGTCAATCATCTGCACGATCTCACTTTCGCTGTGGGCGATGTGGTCAATGCCGAAGTAATCGGTGGCGCGGTAAGCATCCAGCAGTTCGCGGCTGGCCTGAGACTGATCCTGATCGAAGAC
>DATGFK010000900.1:0-3171 GCA_035309185.1 Aggregatilineales bacterium | reverse complement strand
TCCACCCACGGTATTGGCGATGACCGCTCCCACACGTTGGGGATTCTCCTGTTCCAGCGCAATGTTTGCATCCTGGAGTGCTTCCTGAACAGCGACGAAGACGAAATGGGTCATGCGATCAGTACGGTTTACCAGCTTGCGTTCAATGTAGTCGGACACCACAAAATTGCTGACTTCCCCGCCGACCTGAATTGGCAGAGCGGAGGTAGTGAAGCGTTGAAGAGGCTTGATACCAGAGATACCTCTGCTGGTTGCGTGCCAGAATGCCTCTTTTCCAATACCATTGGGCGCCACGACCCCAAGTCCAGTGATCACTACCCGCCGCTCTGTTCGATGTTCCATGCTTGTTTCCCTCACCAGGTCGGCTTACGATTGTCTATCACGTTAATCGGCTCGTAAAAGAACGAGCAAATTATTAACCCCGCCGAAACCACTGGAGTGTGTGAGTGCCACATCGACTGTAGCTGGCCGTGCGACATTTGGCACGTAGTCGAGGTCGCAGGATGAATCAGGATACTCCTGATTAATCGTCGGCGGAATTAGCTGGCGTTCCAATACCAGGGCCGTGACAACAGTTTCAATGGCACTGGCTGCGCCTTGCGTGTGTCCGATCATCGACTTTGTTGCGCTAATTGGAATACGATATGCTTGCTCGCCAAAGACGGCTTTGTAAGCAGCCGTCTCTGCGGCCTCGTTGGGAAGAGTTGAACTGCCATGCGAGTTGATATAGCCGATTTGTGCCGGTACAAGCGCTGCTTCGTCTAATGCTTGCCTTATAAGTTGTTGGAGCGGTGCGCCGTCCGGAGGAAGGGCAGTCATATGATGCGAGTTGCTGTTAGAGACGAAGGTGCTTATCTCCGCGTAGATATGCGCCTTGCGGGCCAGCGCTCGTTCTCGTTCCTCCAGGACCAGTACTCCCGCCCCCTCGGCCATGACGAAGCCATCACGCTCCTTGTCATATGGGCGCGATGCTCGCTCCGGTTCTTCGTTGCGTGTGCTCATTGCACCGAGTATACAGAAGACAGCGAGCCCACCATAGCTAATCGCAGAGTCGGAGCCTCCCGCCAGCATGCAATCAGCCTGTCCTTCCTGTATAGCCCAGAAGGCCTCTCCAATCGCATCTGCCCCTGCAGAGCACCCTGTAGAAATGACCATGCATGGCCCGTACAGTTGGTGGTGGATGGCAATTGCAGCGGCAGGGGAATGGGTCTGGAGCAAATTGACAGGTATAGGGATCATGCCATTCGGGCCATCCATTTGGGGATTTGCACCGCGATCCGTCAGTACAGCCCATAGCCTCTCTCCCTCCGCGGTAGATGCCATCGCTGAGCCCATATACACGCCCACCTGATAGCGTTCAACCTCGCTCAATGCTTCATGAAGTCCTGCATCCTGCAAGGCAAGATTGGCCGCAGCAAGAGCAAATTGTGTATTGCGGTCGTTATGGATGACCTCTTCTGGGATGACGCCAAATGCCTCTGGATCGAAGTTTGGTACCTCTCCGGCGATGCGCGTTGGCAGCAGACTGGCATCGAAGCGAGTGATATGCCGGATGCCAGAGCGACCAGCGATACAGGCATTCCAGAAATCTTCTTTTCCTATGCCATTTGGAGCCACTACTCCCAGTCCAGTGATAACTACTCGTCGTTGCATGTTCCTTGTTCCTTGGCCAAAACAGGGGCTGGCACCGCTGCCCATGCCGGGCACACTCCAGCTTCACATGGAGACCAAGCTTTAAACGCAGTATGATAAGCGATAGGGGCACGACCGATTGACCACCCAATGAAGGCATGTCAGACGTATCGACATAGGTAACTATATCCCTCTTCTGAAAAGGCATGCTTGCTTCTTACAAATGCATGATTGGGCATAAATTATGCTCCTATACTCATCAGTGTATATTATACTAATAGCGACCGTCAATAGTTGTGTTGCTAAGTGCGCCATGTTACAACGATTTCTCGTGAATAGCTCGCTGGTAGCCTCAAGCTTGCGAACCGTCTCTTGCGAAACACCCTATTCATCTGCCACCTTACGAAGTGGCTCCTGGTTATCAATGAGACGGTGTGGGTACGACCATTCTATTCAGAAAATCATGCCCTTCGGGCGTGTGATTGTGGAGGAGACGGTTCAAACGGAAGCAATGGTGAGTTGAGGAAGTTGCAGTGTATGTCCCTCTCCCCACTCTGCTTCCCACTCACACTCATGTTCCTCCACTTCCTGCTGCATCACTCTCTTCTGCGCATTCTCCAGACTTTCTCCTGCTGCCGCGACCACACACCACAGGCGAAGCCTGTACCTCTGCGCATCCTTCACCGTACACTCGATACGTAAAATATATCTTCCCCATGGCACAGGTTCTACATGGTACGTTTCTCCAGTACGACGCAGTGCTTGAGGCAACACGGGAGCGATGGTGATCTTCCCTACTTCTTCCTCGCGGAGTCCCAACAAATAGCGCAGCAGTAAATGGACACTCAAAGCGCCCCATCCATAGCCTTCGATGCCGGAATTCGCGTAGTCAGTTTTACCCCATTTGCCCACCGTGATTGTTTGGCGATACTCACGGGTCACGCCGGGCAACCCACCCTGTTCGTCCAGTTCATGACGATCAGTACTGCGGTAGGAAGCATCGATATAACGATACGCCAGTTCAGCAGCATCCAGGGGCATTCTGGCCGCATCGGCTGCTCCAACCAGGGTCATGACCACGGGCGGCCAGGAGAGGGGAGCCCAACCGGAACTATGCGCGGGCGGCTGCGCCAACTTCTCACGCAGGTGTTCAATATGTCCCTGACCGGCAACTTCACAAAAGACGGGGGCGAGGTGCATGGCATCCTGCTGCGTTGACCACTCCCCGACTGACGAATCGTAGTCGCGAAACCAGCCATCCCGCCACATCAGAAGGGTTTTTACGGTAAAATCATTAGCAACCTCTGCCCACGATTGAGCTTCGGCGCTAAAATTGAGAGCAGGCGCCTGTGTTTCCTCGTGCGCTTCATCATTTGGGAGGGCGCTTTCAGTGCTCAGGAGGGTGGCCCAACGCGCTATTATCTGTGCCGCCTGCGCCATGCTGGCCTGCAAATCTACGGGGCGCACGTGTTGGATGATGGTGCCGCCGGTTTGCTGCGGTCCAAAGCGGCTGGAGACATCCTGGCCGCTTTCCCATGA
>DATGFK010000899.1:0-4385 GCA_035309185.1 Aggregatilineales bacterium | reverse complement strand
GTTAGCCAGTCCCACGTATTGGTGGCCTGCAAAGCCCCGACGATCAGCCCACCCAGCAAAGCGACACCAATGCTTAGCGCTGTCGTGCGCCTGATATAGCCAGCCCCCAGCACTTCAGAAAGCAGCCAGGCCAGGGCCAGGAGCGTCAGCGGGAAGGCCATCATGTGGGCGTGCAGGTCGCCGTAGACGAAGGTGAAGTAGGGGAACTCATTGATCTCATTGCTGGAATTGGGCATCTCGCCGACAACACTGCGCGCCGCCCAGAACCAACGGTTCGGATCGACAGGCAGGATACCCCCGCGCGCAATGCTCACGATTCCGCCAGAGATACTGGACAGCAGCCGCCCCGTATCGGAAAGAGCGAAGCCGATCTGGTCGGGTACGGATGGGTTACTGGCCTCGCCCGTGAGCAGGAGCATTTCGTCGGCAGAGGGCTGATGACCGTTCGCTTTCGTGAACTGCTGTATCTTCCAGTTCAAAAAGGCCTGTGTATCCTGCGCATAACCGCCAGCCTGTGTAACTCCGCCAATGAAGGTGCGCGGTGTATCCAGGTTGCCCAGGATCAGGCACAAGATCAGCGCCAAAGCACCAGCCAGGTAGGGACTGGCTGCCGGGACGCGCATCGCAAAACGCCGCCGTGCTCGAAGTGGGACATCCTGTCCGCCATCCTGGCCCTCGTCGCGCGGGAAGAAGATGCGTGACGCCGCAAGGTTGAAGGCGACGCAGAACGCACCAATGCCCGTCAGGGCAAACAGAGTCGGGACGACGAGATTATAGGCAATGGACGGCATCACACCGAGCAGCTTGACCGGCGAACCGATCAAGACGTAGCCGAAGTAGTAGTAATTCAGGTATCCGCCCGCATACCAGGGATCGTAAGGCGGGAAGATGGTGCTGCGGAGGACGGCGTTGAAGTACGCGAAGTCCATAGGCTTTTCGCCGCCAAGCACCTGCGCCCATAGGTCAGGGTTGCCCAACCGAACGAAGACAAAGGCCAGGAATAGGATCAGCGTGATCAATTCGACGATCAGCATGTGCCGCCAGTTGGCTCGCACGTAATCCCGCATTGCCTCCCGGTGACGCCAGGCCAGGACGATACCCACTGCGATCAAGGCCAGGGTGATCAGGAACAGCCCGCCCTGTGTCCAGGTCAGGAGATGCAGGGTCCCTCCTGCCCAGGCCACCCAGGCCACGATGAGCAGACCGATGATCTTGGCAATGGGGTAGCCGCGATCCGGCAAACCCGGCAGCACCACGAACACCAACGGCCACGCCGCCAGCCCAATCAGCAGGATCGCCAACCACCACGCGACTACTGCGATGATAGGGCTGGTATTGATCGTCCAATTGCGGTTGAACAGGTCACTCCAGGTGCCGCCCTGTGTCTGGATGGCACGCTGATCGTCGGTCAGTTGGAAGCCGTTGAGCGCCGGGCCGGGGTCTGCCGCGCTGAAAGTGATGCGGTTGACCAGGGTCGGGTCTTGCGAGCTAACCGTATCCTCGCGCAGGGATACCTGGTCTATGGTTGCGTTTGGGACGTTCAGGATTTTCGCCAGCGCCTGCGAAGAGTAGTTAGCGTTCTTCTTGAAGATGAAAACCGTCGGGTGGTCATAAACGGAGAACGCCTCTTCAGACTGGAACTCCTTCACCCATGACGGCGTGTTATAGATGGGCAAATTCTGGTCGGGAATCTCGAAGCTGCCCAGCGAGGGAAACGACGAGACGGTTTTTACCAGATCAAAGCCGGTTTGCCCGGCGAAGAGCGCCTTATAGAAAGCGATGCTCATCGGGTAACGCATAGGGATGCGCGCTTCCGAATCGTAGAAGCGGTTGCTGCTGATAATGAAGTAGTCAGCCTGGTCGAGCGCAGACTGGATCGAAGCCTGCTTGGTCTGGTCATCTTCGTCGGCCATATTGAGCGCCAGGCCGCGATACCAGCCATCGAAGCCGTCCACTGAATCGCAGGTGATGGGCAGGACGTTGGGCGGTGTATCATGCGTCAGAGGCATATCCGCAGGCAGCGGGCAGACCTTCCAGGGGATCGGATCGTCCCAGGGGCCTTCGCTGGCGATGGCTGTCCCGGCTATCTGCACAGGCTCCTGGCCGGAAGCGGCGATCTCAAAGCGAAGGGCCTGGCCGGCCTTGACCGTTACGGGCTTATCCAATGGAATGCGGTAGGCGTCGCCGTCGGGCGAGGATTTCGTAGTGCTTATATCCGCGCTCAAAGTGCCTTGCGAGAGTAGCGTATTCGACGTGGCATCATACAGGGAGATGTTCAGGTTGACTGTGGAGCCGTCGCGCAGCGGATTGAGGGCATGTGTCAAATCGAAATGATCGATCATGCCGTCCAGTGGCGCAGAGAAATTGGCATCGAGCGGCTGCCCGCTCAAATAGGCCGAAGCCTGCCTGGTATCTGCCTGCTCAGGCAATTTGACCTGCGCGACGGCGTTGCCCTGTCCGTCGGCTACGGTGAAGTCGGCAAGGTCGGTGGCAGTGCGCACCACCGAAAGCCGCCCCTCGCTCCAGGTCATAAAGTAGTATTGCTCTGTCGGGTTGAGCATGACCGGTTGGTCGAGCCGAACGGTGACAGGGTCGCCCAGGCTACTTGCCTGCGCGCCGAAGTTGGCCTGGATCGACCCGTGCGCAATCACCTTCGAGCCGTCGTTGTTCAGGGCAACCGTCACGTTGAAGCGCTTCACATCGCCTTTGTGATCCGGATCAGCCAGGTGGCTGATAATCACATGGTCAATCGAACCCACCGCCTGGGGAGTGAAAGCTACGAGGCGTGGCGCAGGCGTATCGTAGGCGGTGACGGTAACGGCAGCACCGCCCGGCAAACGCAAATTGACGAGTCGGGTCTGTCCGTCCGAGGTCGTCAAAGTCGTAGAAACGGGCGAGGGCGCTTCGCGCTGCACCCAGCGCGAGGCTTCGACGCGAGTCAGTTCCCGGCGATAGATACTGACGAACATGTCCGCCCATACGTAGGTCAACACAAGCACGCCGACCAGCAGCAGTGTCCCGCCGACAGCCGCAGCCCGGCGCAGGACAGCGCCATTTTCCGCCGACCATCGCCAGGCCCTGACGGCGATTTCGACCAGTGCCCAGGCAGCCATCAGGGCCAGGAAGGGATAGATGGGCATGAAGTAGCGCATTGTCATGACCCACTGGCGGCCCATGTAGCCAAAATACACGGCAATCCAGGCCACCGGCAGCGCATGTCGAGTCCAGCCGGGCCTGGCCCGAAGCACCTGGAGTGCGGCCCACAGAAAGCCGAACCACGCCATCAGCCCCAGCGGGACGCCCAGTCCCCACAGGACGATGTTGTCCAACGCGAACAGGTACGGCGCGCGGTTGGCCCATTGGTGAGCCGGGGGAAAATCCACCGCGCCGGAAGTAAGGCGCTGTGCCTCGCTCATATTGTTGAGGAAGGTGGAATAGGGGGTGATATTGAAAAAGCCCAGCAGGCCTGGCCCACCCGTAAAAGCGTGCGGATAAGCAAACCGGAACGTCACCAGCGTGGCGATAAATGCCACAAGGCAACCCAACAGCAAGCGCTGCCACAGCCATGCGCGCCCTGGCAGCGGATTGAAGTTGATGGCGGGTGAAACGAAGAACAGGTAAATCAGCGCCAGCGCGACAATTCCTGCCCCTAGCAAAATCTTCTGCGCTGCGTCAGGCAGGCCAAAGTTTGCCAGGACGTGGTTCATTAGGAGCAGCAGAAACACGATGATCGCAATAAAAACCAGGCTGACGAGGCTTCGCCGCAGCACTTTCCACCAGTCCACGCGAACGGTGGCCCCGGCAAGGTAGGGCAGGGCGTAGATCATCGCCGCCAGCACGACCACGCCAAACAGTGGCAGCGTATTAATACGACTGGCGAACGATGCGCCCAGGGCGACTCCTGCCCCCAGGAAGTCGTACCAGCGCGCGCGATCAAGTATTCGCGTGGCGAACCAGAACGTGATGACTACCGGCAAATTGGTGAAAGCATCCGCCGTCCAGAAATGCGACAACTGGATAGGCAGCACGGCAGCCGCATACAGGGCTGCCGCCAGCAGTCCCGTCCAGCGGTTGTAAAGCCTGCGCCCGATCAGGAATACGAAGAAGATGCTAAACAATTCGGCAAGCGTGGAAACCATGCGCCCGACGACCTGCACTCCGTAGTAGGTGGTCACGTAATTGGCGCTTTGAATGGCTTGCCCGCGACCCACCGGATCGCCAATGCTTTGCGCGTTGGAAAGCGCCTGCTGCTGGACGAGATACGCTGTGGCTTTCACAACAAACAGCGGAAGTTCGCCATAAACGTACAGGCCATTGCCAGCGTTGGGCGGGTAATAAGTTGAGCATTCCGTGTCGAAGATTGATGTGGCCGCGCCCGCCATCTC
>DATGFK010000898.1:0-4383 GCA_035309185.1 Aggregatilineales bacterium | reverse complement strand
CGCGCTTCACAAGGTCATCGCTGACCGCCGCGATGAGCTGCGGCTTGTCTTCGTTAGCCATGCCCAGCACAACCACGCCTTGCTTGACCTTGTCACGGAACCAGTCTGTCATCTCGCGGAGAGTATCGGTGGTCGTAGGTTCCACCTGTGCCAGCAACACCTTCACGCCGCCTATAGTCTCCGTCTTGTCCAGCAGCCGTTCAAATTCCAGGCGGGCCAGGTTCCGGCGCAGACGAGCCGTTTCCTGCCGTGCCTCGGCCGCTTCACTGCGCAATGCTTCCACACGTTCGCCAAGCTGCTCCGGAGTCGCGCCAAGCTGCGAAGCTGTACGGCGCAGCGCCGCGATCTGGCGGCTGACGAACTGCTGCGCGCCGTGCCCGGTAAAGGCTTCGATGCGCCGGATGCCCTGCGCCACGCTGCTTTCGCCTGAGATCACGAACGAGCCGATGACGGCGGTGGAAGGCACATGAGTGCCGCCGCACAACTCGTAGCTGTAGCGCTTGCCATGATCGTCAATGGTGATGGTGCGGACGCGCTCGCCGTATTTTTCGCCAAAGAGCGCCATCGCCCCTTCACCGCGCGCCGTCTGCAAATCCTTCTCGACGGTGACCACCGGCATGTTCGCCAGAATCGCGTCATTGATGTGCGTTTGGAGTGACTGAATCTCCTCGCCACTGAGGGAAGAATCATGGCTGAAGTCAAAGCGCAGGCGATCCGGCGCGACCAGCGATCCCCGCTGCTGGACGTGAGCGCCCAGGATGGATCGCAACTGTGCGTGCAGCAAATGGGTCGCCGTGTGGTTGCGCATAATGTCCCAGCGCCGCTCCGCATCCACAGAAGCAGTCGCCTCGTTGTCGGCCTGCGGTATGCCTTCGACCACCTCGCCGATATGCACGATCAGCCCGCCAATGGGGCGGCGCACGTCCTCCACGTCGATCGTCCACCCGTCGGCCCGAAT
This sequence comes from Aggregatilineales bacterium, assembly GCA_035309185.1. Lineage (GTDB taxonomy): Bacteria > Chloroflexota > Anaerolineae > Aggregatilineales > UBA2796 > DATGFK01. The sequence continues at coordinate 3,425 of DATGFK010000898.1, read as the reverse complement.
GGTACCGGTATCGCTGACCTGCCCGCCCGCCTCGACGTAGAACGGCGTCGTGTCCAGTACGGCCTCCACGCGATTCCCAACCTGGGCGCTCTTGACGCTCTCGCCGTCCACGAGCAGCGCCAGCAGCTTCGCTTGGCGTTCCATCCCCGAATATGGGTCGTAAGCAACGCCGGAGGCTGGGAGCGCCTTGCTGTCCTTCATCTCTTTGATCAGGCTTTCGTAGGCGGCGCTTACGGCGATCTTGCCCATCGCCTTGCCGCCGCCGCTGTCCAGGCCGTGCGTCTTTTCGGCAGCCTCGAAGCCTGCCCGATCTACCGTGTAGCCGCGTTCTAGCGCCACGTCGCGGGTGACTTCATAAGGCAGTCCCAGCGATCCTTTCAAGAAGAAGATTTTTTCACCGGGCAGTTGGCCGCCCCTGGGCAGTTCCGCCAGCATCTCGTCAAGCTGGGCCAGGCCATTTTCGAGTGTGCGGGAGAAGCGCACCTCCTCCTGAGTGATCAGTTTGCGGATCGATTCGCGACGTTCGACCAGTTCCTTAAAGTGCCCACCCATGTTGTCAATGACCGATTCGGCCACGTCAGCCAGGAAGGGCTGCGTAAAACCGATCCGTCGCCCAAAGCGCGCCGCGCGGCGAATGACGATGCGGCACACGTAACTGCGATCTTTGGCGCCAGGCCCGACTCCATCCGCGATGAGGAACGAGGCCGCACGGACGTGATCAGCGATCACGTTGTAGGGAATTGGATCAACCTCGCGCTCCGAGTCGCTGGCCCCGTTCAGTTCCTGGATGCGGGCGATGATCGGCGTAAACAGGTCGGTCTGGTAGTTGACGCGCGTGCCTTGCAAGACGCTGACGATGCGTTCCAGGCCCATACCGGTATCTACACCCGGCGCGGGCAGTGGTACGCGAGTTTTATCGGCGTTCTGGTTGTACTGCATGAACACCAGGTTCCACAGTTCCAGCATTCGCCCGCTGCTATCTTCCAGTTCGGCAGCGACTTTTTCGCGGCCTTGCGAAGGGTCCCAATCCCAGTGGATTTCGGACGTGGGGCCGCAGGGGCCGGTGTCGGCCATCTGCCAGAAGTTGGTCTTGTCCCCCAACCGGTAAACGCGATCCTCCGGGACGCCGATCTCTTCCGTCCAGATACGGTAGGCGTCGTCGTCATCCTTGTGGACGGTATAGTACAGGCGATCAGTCGGCAGCTCGTAGACCCGCGTCAGCAGGTCGTAGGCGTAACGGATCGCGTCGGATTTGAAGTAATCCCCGAAGCTGAAGTTGCCCAGCATTTCAAAGAAGGTATGGTGGCGCGGCGAGGGGCCAACTTCCTCTAAGTCATTATGCTTACCCGAAACCCTCATTACTTTTTGGGAGGTCGTGGCGCGCGTGTATGGGCGCTTGTCCAGGCCCAGGAACACGTCTTTGAACTGCACCATGCCCGCGTTGGTGAACAGCAGAGTCGGGTCATTGCCCGGAACGAGCGAAGAAGATGGGACGACCTTGTGGCCCATCTCCTCGAAGAAGTCCAGGAACGCCTGGCGCGTTTCGGCGCTGGTCATGCGTTTCATAGAGGGGTTTTGTCCTTGAAATGCCAAAATATTCGCTATCGCAGGCCAATTATATCAGACACTATGCAGGAGTCAGGGGCAAGTTCGCGTCTTTTTCGCGGATGATGCTGCATCAGGTCGGCGGCGGACTCCCGTCCTGAACTGTCGATATTCGTGTGCTATAGTGTCTAGACAGCGCGGCAATCCAATAGGATCAACAAACCATGACCCTAACACATGAATCCGTAACGGTGGACACGGTGAGCCTTCGCAACCGTGAGCGGATGCTGGCAAAAGTCAAGCGATTCTGGGTCAGCGGCGTACTCGAAGAATCGCTGAAGGCTGCCTTACACCTGAAAGTACAGCTTCAATACGATCCACAGGCCGTTGCCCCGACATGGGAAATCCGGCCCTTGGCGGGCAGCGCAAATACCGCACCGACGATGGATCGATTCGTGCCAGGAGATTGCGCAATCGCGGACGTTTTTGACGAGGCTGGCGGCGAACTCCTGATCCTGGGCGCGCCGGGTTCTGGCAAGACGACCCTGCTGCTGGAACTAGCGCAGGCATTGATCCAGCGGGCTGAAACGGATGCGACACTGCCGATGCCCGTGGTGTTCAACCTATCCTCCTGGGCGGAAAAATCGCTTCCGCTGAAATCCTGGCTGGTAGACGAATTGAATATCCGCTACCAGGTGCCGACGAAAATCGGCGGGCAGTGGATCGACTCGGACGCCTTACTGCTCCTCTTAGATGGGCTGGATGAGGTGGAGATTGCGAAGCGGGACGCCTGCGTAGAGGCGATTAACGCCTTTCGGCAGGAGCTTGGTTTCGCTCCGGTCGTGGTATGTAGCCGCATAGACGACTACGCCGCGCTCAAGAATCAGTTGAGGCTGCAAGAAGCCGTTGTCCTGCAACCGCTGCTTCCTGCACAGGTCGATTCGGCCCTCCGGGCGGGCGGCAGCCAGTTTGATGTCGTGCGTGCGGTGCTGGACGAAGATGCAAAGCTCAAGGAACTGATTACCTCTCCGCTGATGCTCGGCATTCTGGCGCTGGCCTATGGAGAACAGTCGGCTACTGACCTCCGTGATTTCGACACGTTGGAAGAGCGCCGTACACACCTCTTTGATCGTTACATCGAACGCATGTTGAGCCATCGCGGGTCTGACGTGCGTTACAGCACCGTGCAGATCAAGCGCCAGTTGGCATGGCTGGCCCGCGACATGTCCCGGCGGGCGCAGATGATCTTTTCCATCGAGTCGCTCCAACCCGACGCGCTGCCGCCGAGGGGCAGAACTGTTCATGCTCTGGTGATCAGTTTGCTGTTGAGCCTGTCGTTTGGATTGGTCATTGGTGTGACCGCGTGGCTGATTTCGCTGGGCTGGTGGTTCGGGAATCTCGCGCCATTAAATGGCGTGGTGGGCGGTTTAGGTTTTGGTATTGCCATTGGTGTGGGCTATTGGGTAACTAGCGGCGGCTCCTTTGGAATCACGCTGGGCGTTGCCACCGGACTGGCGGTGGGCTTGCCAACCGCCCTGAGTTTGCGGAGCGTAGGCTCTGGCGTTTCTGCGGGCCTGGGGGTCGCCGTGGTTGCGGCCCTGGTCGGCTGGTATTCATTCGGAAGGCGAGGAACGCTGGTCGTCAGCAAGAACGCGATTACTGTTGTCGAGATATTAAGCTGGTCGTGGAAGCGTGCAATCCTCTCGTTTGTCAGCGTACTGGCGGTATCCGCGCTTGGCGGTATTACACTCTATCCGATTGTGTATGTGCTGGATGTGTCGATCTTTTACCACTACAACTATAACTTTTCCCAATACTATAGCACGCTGTTTAACTATGGGCTGTCGTGGGGCGTTGGCGTGGGGCTAATTGCAGGGCTT
>DATGFK010000897.1:0-3575 GCA_035309185.1 Aggregatilineales bacterium | reverse complement strand
TGCTCTTTTTCCTGAACAAGGATGACGCGGTCGGCCTGGATACGGTGAAGCGCCTGTTCCCTGCGGGCATGATCATGCCAATCAAAGCCTACGATCCGACTCGTGATTTCATTATCTACGTCGCGCCGCCCCCCGGCTGCGATTGGGCCAAGCAGAACCTGGGGATCACTCCCGCTGCCTGCCTGGATGCTCGCCTGGTACCGGGTGTGCAAACCCCGGACGCGACTCCCGTGCCCAACGGCGCCGGGATCACGCAGTAAGGCCACGAATTGAGGGGGATCGCTTGAATGTAGAGGCTGTGCATTTTTTTTGGGCGCCGGCACTCATCATCCTGGCTATAGCTGTACTGGCGTATCGGTTCTCATCAGCTACAAGACCAACCTCTGATGAACTGAAGCGCGGCGACGAAGATCGCAAACGGAAGGAGGGTCAACGAGACTTCTCTCAGCCCGGTAAATTTACGCCTGCTGTACCACTGGTTGCCCTTCCGAACGATGTTTTCTTTCTTGCGCCCGCCCATGCCTCATTTCGTCCAGGCTCTGGTCTAACCTTTCATAATTACCTGTTCGATATTGGCAATCAAGCTCTCGCAAACACATGTTTTTGGTTAATTGTCTCGGTATTTGCTTTATGGATGTTTCTCGCACTTATTTTGGGTTCACTTGATGGTCACCAGCTAGTTATTGAACCCTCAAATACGATGACGATGATAGTTGCCCTTTTATGCATTAATGTGCTTGGCGTTTTCGGCTTTATTGGCTTGCTCAGCAATCTACGCCTATTGAAGCGAATTTCGTACCGCAGGAAGAACATCAAACGGATCGAACGGTTTGGCGCTCCATTGCTTGGAAAGATCATTGAATATAGAGAGCGCAGTGTGGAAGCGCCGTTCTCACTTGTCTATGCCAATCGCGCAAAAGACAGGGTTATCACTTCCAGTCAACGCAATCTGAATCCAAACCGAGTGTCCAAAGTGTGCGATCTATACTACGAATTTGTCAATCCAAACGGGCACGACATGACCGGAGCCGTCACTTACATTCCGCGACCCATCAAAGGGAACAGCCCGATCTTTCAGCCGCTGAATGACATCCCGATTGTCGTCATGTACGTGGACGAAAACTGCTATCTACCGCTTTAATTTGATGTAAGTGCTGACCTGAAGGGCAAATTTCTTATGCTGCTTTCGCGCCTGTGGTATTACCTGAGTTCAATCCCGACGCTGCTCGTGGGCGTCAAAAACTGGCCGACCGTGGTCGGCGGGCTGTTGCGCCGCCAGCCTTTCACCTTGGAACTGCGCACGGGTCTATCCTACGAAGTTCGCTCCCTGATGGACGTGTGGATCATCAAGGAGACCTGCCTGGACCGCGATTACGAAACGCATGGCATTCCGCTGCAAGACGGCTGGACTGTGGTAGACATCGGCGCGGGGCTTGGGGATTTCAGCGTCTACGCGGCAAAAAAGCTGCCCCACAGCACGTTATACGCTTACGAGCCTTTCCCAGAATCCTTTGCACTGCTCCAGGACAATATCGAGCGCAACGTGGTTCAGAACGTGAAGGCTTACCCGGTTGCTATCGGCGGGGCAGCGGAAACGCTGGGTATGGACACCGCAACCGGCGTGCCAGTGCGCCATGCCGCATTGCAGGCCAGTGAGACGGCTGGCGCATTGACGGTGAAAGCTGTCACGTTGGACGAGGCGATGCAGGAGATCGGGCAGTGCGATTTCCTCAAAATGGACTGCGAAGGCGGCGAATATGACATCCTGTTCCATGCCAGCGATCAGGCATTGGCGCACATCCGCCACATCTCGATGGAGTATCACGACAATATGACGCCCTACACGCACGACGACCTGGCGAAATTCCTGGATAGTCACGGCTTCCAGGTCAAATTGACGCCCAACCCCGCGCACCGCGAGATTGGTTTTTTGTACGCCAGCCACAAGGGACAGTAGTTAGGGTCTTCTCCAATTCCCTAACAAACGGCACTTTTCTACTGACGATCCTCCTGATTTGCCCGCCCCGCTTTGACATTCAAAATGCCTCGCCTTACAATCCAGGATTACCATTGTTTCGAGCCGGGAGATTCCCACCTCCTGACCTAAAAATTTGAGAGGGACAAGCTCATGAAAGAATATACGACCGAACAGATCAGGAACGTTGCCCTGGTAGGCCACCAGGGCGCCGGTAAGACGAGCCTGGCGGAGGCCCTGCTCTTCACAACCGGCGCGATCACACGCATGGGCAGCATCTCGGATGGTACTACGGCCTCCGACTTTGACGAGGATGAAAAGGCCCGCCAGCTTTCGATCAACACCGCTTTACTCCCCATCGAATTTGACAACCATAAGATTAATTTACTGGATACACCCGGTTACACCGATTTCCAGGGCGAGGTCAAGAACGCCGTCCGCGTCTCCGACTGCGTGCTCGTAGCGGTAGACGCTGTCGCCGGGCCGGAAGTCGGCACCGAACTGGCCTGGCAGTTTGCCGACGAATTCAACCAACCGATCATCGTCGTCGTCAACAAGATCAACCGCGAGAACGCCAGCTTTCAACGCACAGTAGACGCGCTGCACACGCGCTTCCCTGATTACAAGTTCATTCCGGTGATGCTGCCCATTGGCGAAGGGCCAGCCTTCAAGGGCGTGATCAACGCCCTGACGCAGAAGGCCTATTACGGCACAGGCGCCGAACGCACGGAGCCGCCTGCCGAGATGCTAGAGCAGATCAAGGCAGCGCACCTGACTCTGATCGAGGCGGCGGCGGAAGCCACCGATGAGTTGATCAACAAATATTTCGAGACACAGGAACTGACTTTTGACGAGATCCGCGACGGGATGCGCCTGGCCGCCCGTGATGCCAATCTGAAAACGGTGCCGGTATTCGTGGCCTCCGGCGATCAGAACATTGCTACGGTGCCACTGCTCGAAGGGTTGATCGTCTATGTGTCGCCGCCCTCGCAGCGCCGCGTGGCCCTCGCCAACAAACCCGGCGAAGAAGTGAAATTCCTGGATCGCCCGCAGAGCGACGACGGCCCGCTGGCGGCATTCGTCTTCAAGACGGCCTCGGATCGCTTTGTCGGAACGCTCAATTATTTCCGCATTTTCAGCGGGCATCTCAAGAGCGGTTCGACCTATTACAACGCATCACGCGGCCACGACGAGCGCTTCGGCCAACTGCTGGTCATGCGCGGCAAGGAACAGAACACCGTCACGGAACTGCACGCCGGGGACATCGGCGCAGTTGCCAAGCTGAGCGATACCGGCACCGGCGACACCATTTCAAGTAAGGACAAAGCGGTCATTCTCCGCAAGCCGGTCTATCCCGATCCGATCTACGCCGTCGCACTCGATCCCAAGACGCAGGCAGACGGCACCAAGATGGGATCGATCCTGACGCTGCTTTCGCAGGCCGATCCGACTTTGCACTGGCGACAAGACCCCGCCACGCACCAGACGGTGCTGGAAGGCATGGGCGACATTCACATTGCCGTCGCCATCAGCCGCGCTGAACGAATGGGCGTTGGCCTGAACACGTCCTTACCGCGCGTGCCCTACCGTGAAACAATCA
>DATGFK010000896.1:0-4031 GCA_035309185.1 Aggregatilineales bacterium | reverse complement strand
TGCACTGCTAAATACATGTTCGATGGACGCTGACGGTGTGGCGGCTACATCCCCTGTCGAAGTGCGCGAACGTTGGGTAATGCCCTATGTTGACCTTCAAAATAACGGAACGCTGGTGCTGTCCCCGGAGGGCAAACTGGTCGGTTATGCCCTGCTGGCATCCGTATCGGACTCATACACTCGTCTTCGCGCGACGGGCCGCGTCCATCCTGCCTACAGGAAACGAGGCATTGGCACCTATTTGATGCAGTTTATGGAGTTGAGGGCGCGTGAAATGCTTCCCCTGGCCGCGCCGCAGAACCGGGTCGCACTCACTGCTGGCTGTTCTGCAAACGATGGCGACGCGCGCGAATTTATTCTTGCCAGCGGCTTTTCGCCTTTAAGGACCTTCTGGCTGATGCGGATCGATTTTGACAGCCCGCCTCCGCAACCGCACTGGCCTGTCGGAGTCAGTGTGCGGCAAATGGTCGGCGGACAGGACGAACAGGCCGTTTGGGATGCCGACCAGGATATCTTTAGAGATCACTGGGGCTATATGCCCATGCCGTTTGAAGATTTTGTGACGCACATTAACAGCCTTCACTATGACCCGACCTTATCCTTTCTGGCACTTGCCGATGGGCAGATCGCGGGCTTCAGTCTGAACCTCCCTGGCACGACGGAAGACCCTGCTATGGGCTTCATTGAAGACCTTGGCGTGCGCCGTGCCTGGCGACGGCAAGGCATAGCATTGGCCCTGCTCTATCACAGTTTCGGCGCGTTTTACCGCGCAGGCAAGACCAGTGCCGCCCTTAGCGTGGATTCCAACAGCCTGACAGGAGCCACCCGGCTTTATGAGCGCGCCGGAATGCACATTATGCGACAGTTCGATCTGTACGAAAAAGAACTTCGGCCCGGTGTGGAAATCGCTGTAAGGAGCCTATGATCATTGCCCAATGGTGGTATTCTTCCAAGTTGTTTTGTCTGTGAATGGAAAGAAAAACAACAGCAGCAGGGACTTGGCGTAGGCCAAATTTATTGCACCCGCCACAAAATGAACATTGCCTTGCCCATGCATACATTTTGTCCGAGTCTGTTACTCCCTGGCGAAACAAGCGAACCGTCCCGCTTTATTCAACGCAGTGAGATTACGGGACAAGACGTTTATCACTGGTTCGAGAAGCCATATGGACTTATGTACGTACATGAATATGTGCGGCTGACTTCAATCGAAAACTACCGCACATGGACTCAAGAAGAAAGAATCGCTGCCTCAAGGCGGCTCGACAAAGAAAAAGAACGAGAAGTAGATGCAGCAGTTGGCTCGGAAGTTAGACTGCCCTCGGCATTCTCCGAATATCCTGAAGTTCCCATGAAGGAGGTCAGCAATCAAGCTGATGGAGATCATCCAGTTATGAATGAGGAACGTTACCGCCGTAGCCTCGCCTCCCTGGATGGCCTATCCGTCGGTGATGCTTTTGGGGAATATTTCTTCGTCCGAAAGAATGGCCGGTTGCTGTGGAAACCTGGAGAAAACCTGCCTTCAGGCCCCTGGCATTATAGCGACGACACGATGATGGCCCTCTCAATCGTTTCTATCCTCCGCCAATATGGCGAGATTGATCAGGATCGCCTCGCGGAGAACTTTGCCCGCCACTTCGAGCGATCACGGGGCTACGGGCCTGGAATGCGCCGTCTCCTGGCGAGGATTGCCGAGGGTGACAACTGGCGAGAGGTAGCCAAAAAACTTTTCCAAGCCGAAGGCTCATTTGGGAACGGCGGCGCCATGCGTGCTGCGCCACTGGGCGCCTATTTTAGCGAACATCTCGCCACAGTCGTCGAACAGGCCACACGCGCTACTGAAGTGACTCACGCGCATCCTGAAGGAATAGCGGGCGGAGTCGCGGTCGCGCTGGCAGCAGCAGTCGCAGGGCAAGCGCTGAGCCAGAAAGTTAGACCCTCGCCCGCTGATTATCTTGATTCTGTGATAGCTCATATTCCAGACAGTCAGGTTCGGCAGCAAGTTCAAAAGGCTAGAGATCTTCCGCCAGATGCGCCGGTTGAACAGGCTATCGAAGCACTCGGCAATGGGAGAAAGCTAACGGCCCAGGATACGGTCGGGTTCACGCTGTGGTGCGCTGCCAAACATCTTGATAGTTACGAGGATGCACTGTGGCTTACGGTCAGGGGAGGCGGCGACGCCGACACGAATAGCGCTATCGTGGGCGGCATCGTCGCTGCGTATACGGGGAGCGAGGGCATCCCTGCTGAATGGCTGTCCAGGCGCGAATCGCTCCCAACATGGGCTTTTGCAGAATAAAGCTGGTCGAACCTCAGCTATACCAACGCCTCAAGCTGGCTGACCATTTCCTCTAGCGTTTTGAGGCCTTGCTGCCAGAAAGTCGGATCGGTCAGGTCTACCCCTGCCTTGCGCAAAATGGCCTCCGGGCGATCTGAACCGCCGGATGACAGCACTTCGACATACTTCGTCGCGAAAACTGCGCCCTCCTCGCGGTAGCGATTGAATAGCGCCAGTACAAGCAGATTTCCGAAGGCATAGGCGTAAACGTAGCCCGGCGTGTTGACAAAGTGAGGGATATAGCTCCACCACAGGCCATAATCCTCGCGCATGGTGACGCTGCCCTGGAACATATCCTGCTGGGAACTCAGCCACAACTCGGCGAAGCGCTCCTGCGAGAGTTCTCCCTCTTCGCGGCGTGCTGTGTGGATAGCGTCTTCAAAGCGGTTCATGCTGATCTGCCGGAAAATCGTGGCAAAGTTATCTTCAATTTTGCGAGCCAGCATTGACCGGCGCACTTCCGCATTCGTTTCGCGCTTCATCAGGTCTTCAAAGACCAATTGCTCCCCGAATACAGAGGCCATTTCGGCTGTGGTCAGTGGCGTTCCAGCCTCCAGTTCGCCCTGGGGCTGCGAGAGATACATGTGGATGCCGTGTCCGAGTTCATGTGCCAGCGTCATCACGTCCCGATCTACGCCAGTAAAGTTGAGAAAGACGTAAGGGTGGGCTGTCGTGATGGTCGGAGAGCAGAAGGCGCCGCTGCGTTTGCCGGGCAGGGCGGGGGCATGTATCCAGGACTTATCGAAAAACATGCCAGCAATTTCGGCCATGCGGGGATGGAAAGCCCGATACGCGCTCAACACAATGTCGCGTGCTTCATTCCACTGATAGCGCGTTTCGGCCTGCTCCAGGGGCGCGTAGCGGTCATAATCAAACAATTCGCTTACGCCGAGCAGTTTCCGCTTGATGTTGTAGTAACGCGCAACGATGTCATAGCGGGAAGTCACGGCGCTGACCAAAGCCCCGACAGTCGCATCGCTGGCTTCATTGTCAAGATTGCGCGCCGAAATCCACGAGGGGAACTTACGCAGTCGGTCATCGGATGCTTTTTCAGCCAGCACCGTGTTGTAAATAAAGGTTGCAGTGGGCAGCGTTTCGCGCAGGCCAGCGGTCAATGAATCAGCAGCAGCTTTGCGCACAGATCGCTCGCCCATATACAGGCTGCGTAGGACAACTTCCTGAGGTACCTTCTGGCCTTCCATATCGTAGCGAGCAGCGCCGAAGACTTCGCCAAACAGGCGCGTCCAGGCGCCGATACCCGTGACTGCCTTCTCCGCCAGAATCTTTTCTTCTGGCTCAGTCAGGAGGTGGGGGCGCATGTCCAGCAGCCGCAACAGGTAATGCCGCCAGCGTGCAAGCTTCGGATCGTCTACGATCTTCACGTGATCTTCGGGGATCGCCGCCCACTCCAGGTCAAAGAACAGAGTCATTTGCTGTACCTGGGAGCCAACCTCGCGCGTGCGCTGCATCAGCGCGCCAAACGGGGCGTTGCTGGTGTCGGTTGTCCATTGCAGCCCGGCATAACTGCCGAGGCGACCCATTTGCTGGCTAAGCTGTTCCACTTCGATAAGGGCCTGGGCCAGTTCGGATGCAGTCAGTTTCGCCACACGCCCGCGATATTTCGCCGCGAAAGCTTCTCCGGCAGCCTGGATGCCCGTAAAATCGCGCTCCATCGCCGGGTCATCCATGCCCT
>DATGFK010000895.1:0-4721 GCA_035309185.1 Aggregatilineales bacterium | reverse complement strand
CCATGCGCGTCGATCCCATTGTGGCCCTGCGTTACGATTGAGCTTTTGCATTACAAATATTGATGGAAGGAACGCAATGATGAAAATCAAATCCCTGCCGCTTTTTTGTCTGTTGCTCGCTTTTAGCTCTGCCTATTCAGCTCCGCGGTCATTCAACCCGCCGAAAGATGATCCGCCGGTTTATTCCAAAAATCCTGAAGCCAACGCTCTCTATATTCAAGGACTGGATTACCTCAGCAAAGGCAAGCCTTGGGCGGGCGGAACCGTGGAGAATGCCAAGACTGCTCTGAAGCTCTTCCGTCAGGCTGCACAAAAAGATCCCAAATTCGCTTTGGCATACGTCGGCCAGGCAGAAGCGCTGGATGGGGCCAGCTTTTCCGTCTCCGGCAGCACGTCGCCGGTAAAAGTATTTCGCGAGCAGGAGGCGGATGCGATCAAGGCCATTAAACTGGATGAGAGTTTGCCCCAGGCGCATCAAATGCTGGCCGAGATTTACTGTGACAATGAATACGACTGGCCCAACGCCGAGAAGGAGTTGAAGCGCCTGATTGAACTCAGTCCAAATTCTTCCGCGGCGCATACTCGGTATGGTCTTTTTTTGGGCACCGTGGGCAGGTTTGAAGAGGCCGAGGCGCAACTGAATTTGGCCAAGACAATGGCCCCCAATAGCCCTGCGCCTTATCAGACGATGATGCAGGTCCTCTATTGGCAGCACAAGGATGATGCAGCCGTTGAGCAAGGGGTGAAGGCCGTAAGCTTGGATAAAGGTCTCTCGTCCCATTTCTTTCTGGGCTTTGTCTATATCCATCAAGGCCAACTTCAGAAGGGAGTCGAGGAAATGAAGCTGGCAGCAGCGGGTGGCGATGCCGGTTCGCTCGCGGCTCTCGCCTATGCCTACGCCATGGCGGGAGACAAAGTAGAGATGCAGAAAGCCATGGATCGCTTCAATCAGCATCCCGCGCACGATCACGTTTACTACGGTTTAGCGCAAGTTTATGTGGCCCTGGGCGATAAAGATCGCGCCATGAACTTGATAGAAAAGGATTATGCGCAACGTAGCAGCCGGTTGAAAAGGGCGAAATTCGATGCTACCCTCGATCCTCTTCGCCAGGACCCTCGGTTTAAACAATTGATGCACAAGATGCATTTCGATCAATGAGCAGTCGCTGGACCGTGGTTCAACCATAATTGAGGAGTCGCTCGAATGAAACACATACGGATGTTCTTGTTGCTGGCAGTGCTTATTGTTGCCGTGACCGCTTTGGTGCTGGGCGCTAACAGCGTCGTAGGTGCGAGTGCTCCTCAGGGAACCCAGGAGCCCACTGCGGCTTCAACCGTGGACCGGCAAATCAGCACCATCGAAAAGGCAATCGTGGCAGTGGCCGAAGCCATGCCGGAGGATAAATTTAACTTTTCTCCCGAAAGCCTGAACATTCCAGGGAGCGAATACAAGGGTGTGCGCACGTTTGCCTTGGAGGCCAAGCATGTCGCCGCCTCCAACTATGCTCTCTGGGTGCCTTTGACGGGCGATAAGGTTCCGGATGACTTCATCGGTGGGAACGGTCCTGACGGCTTGAAGACCAAGGCCGAGATCATCAGGTTCCTGAAAGATTCCTATGCCCTCGGTCACAGGGCTGCTGCCACGTTGACTGCTCAGAATATTCTACAAACCCCGGGGCACAGCAAGTCGCCCCGGCTGTACTACGCCACCTTCGGTGTCGCCCATGCCTATGATCACTATGGACAGATGGTCGAGTATTTGCGGATGAACGGAATTCTACCGCCATCCAGTCGGTGAAGTAAGCTCAGCCGATCATCCTTCACGCAAAGCCACAATGGGGCTTATCTTAGCTGCCCGGCGCGCTGGTATATAACTGGCTGCCAGGGAAACCACCAGCAAAATCAGAGGGACAGCAAGAAACACGATCGGATCGATGGCCCGAATCCCATAGAACAGAGTCGAGATCGTGGGCGCAGTTATGGCTGCCAGGATCAGGCCAACAAAGATACCGGCGATAGCGAGCGATCCTCCCTGGCCTAAAATCAGCTTCAGAATATTGCCTCGTTGCGCGCCTAAGGCGATGCGTACGCCAATCTCATGAGAGCGTTGCCCCACCAGGTATGCGAGTAATCCATAGATCCCAACAGAAGCCAACAGGATTGCCATCACCGCAAAGACCGCGACCAGCTCGGCGGAGAAACGCCGCTGCGCTAACGAACTTGCCATCACTTCATTCATGGATTCAATGCTGAATACAGGCAGCCCAGGGTCGATCGCCTGGATTTCACTTCGAATTTGCGGCTCCAGGACGGACGCAGCCAAGGGGGTGCGAAGCACCAGGCTGAAAGGTTTACCCGCGTATTGGTAAATCGACGTATAAACATGGGGAACGCCATTGATATCAAGGCCGTCTTGTTTGATGTCTTTAACGACGCCGATGACCGTCAGCCACGGCGCTCTCGTATATCCCCGCAATCCTAGTCGCTTGCCGATCGCGTCGCCGTCACGCCAAAACCGCCGGGCAGTGGTCTCGTCGATGATTACCACCCGGGGAGCGTCCGCCTGGTCGCCTTCGCCGAAGAAACGGCCCCGCACCAAAGGTGTTTGAATGATCTTGAAATAATCGGGGCTCACCCGAATTACTTCCGTGGAGATTTTTTGCGCAGAGGCGCCCATCTCTTCGATCTCCAGGGTTGCGCTGTCTGGCACAGGATTGGCTGGTAAAACTGAGGTGATTCCTGCCAGCTCAACACTGGGAATCGTGCGGGCCCTCCGCAATAGCTCCCGGTAAAAGGGTGCCTGATGGGCCGTGTCTCCGTACGGATCAGCCTTTGGGTCATTAGGCGCGGGAAGCCAGATGCTGGAAACCACCACGCTGTTGGAATTGAAGCCAGGGTCCTCCTGCAGCAAGCGCCAGAAGGTGCGCATCAGCAGGCCCGCTCCTATCATCAGCAGTACAGTAAGGGCCATCTCGGAGACAATGAGCAAACCCCGCAATCGATGGGTCTTTACGCTGTAACCAGAACCTCGTGCGCCCTCTCTCAGTGCGCCAATGAGTCCGGCTTTGGTGGACTGGATTGCTGGGGCGAGACCAAACAACAAGCCGGTAAGTAGAGACGCCACGGTTGCAAATCCCAGCACCACCCAGTCAATGCTGATTTCACTTTGCCGGGGAATCTTGAACGGCACAAAGCGAATTACAAAATGCAGAACAATTTCCGCGGTCAGAATGCCGATCACGCCGGCAATCAGGGAAAGGACCATCGACTCGGTGAGCAGTTGGCGGATCATGCGAGGCCGGCTGGCTCCCAGCGCCAGCCGCATGGACATCTCCTGCTGCCGTCCGGAAGCGCGGGCCAGCAGAAGATTTGCGATGTTCACGGAAGCGATGAGAATGACCAGGAGCACTGCTCCCATAAGGACCAGTAGAATGGGCCGAACGTTGCCCACAACAGCTTCCTGTAAGGGGAGGATTCTGGCCGTCCGTTGCGACCCTGGGGTATAGTCAGGTGCAAAATCTTTTCTTACCGATGCCGACATTACGTCGAGCTTCGCTTGCGCCTCTTGCAGCGTCATCCCAGGCTTGAGCCTTGCAATGGCTCCGGGCAGAATTCGCACGTTGCGCGCAGGTTTGGGGGCGGGATCGGCGCTGAACCCGCACGCGAGCCATACTTCCACATCTTGAGGCGCCGGTCTCCCCGGATGGCGAAACCCAGGAGGAAGAACTCCCACAATCGTGTATAGATCGTTATCGAGCCGGACGCCCTTTCCAAGAATATTAGGGTCCGCTCCATAGCCGCGGCGCCACAGTCCGTCGCTGATGACCGCCGCTTCGGCGAATCCCAGGGCAAAATCCTGGGCACCAAACAGTCGTCCAATCTGGGGCGTGACCTTCAGCGTGGAAAAATAATTGGGGCTGACGACCAACAATTCCAGGCGTTCTGGTTGCTTGGCGCCGGTCAGGTTGACGCTTCCCTCCGACACGACCGATACGTCTTCAAACACGCCGGGTCGTGATCTGAGGTCTTCCAATTCGGGAACAGAGAAGAACGTGTCAACCAGGCCAGCGCTGGGATCATCAAAACTCACCTTGACCAGTCTGCCGGGATCGTGAAACGGCAGAGAGTGCAATAAGACAGAATTGATAACGCTGAAAATCACAGTGTTGGCGCCAATTCCCAGCGCCAGCGTCAAAATAGCAACCATCGTAAAACCAGGACTCTTGCGCAATAATTTGAGTCCGTAGCGAATGTCCTGAATCAAAGTATCCATCGCACAGTGCTCCCATTCATAAGTCGCCGTTTGAGAGTTGCGCGGCGACCACGAACTCATTCCCAAAGCGAAACTTCGCCTTTGTCCTTATGACGCGACGAAAAATCTTACACAAAAAGAATACTAGTGTCTATGAACCTGCGCGCAATGTGTTTGCAAATAAAATCAGCTTAAGCCAAGGGTCTTAGTCCCATCATCGTGACTTACTCTTGGCTGGCAGCGGTGTAAAATGCTCACCTGCCAAATAGCCTGCGGAACGTCGGTTTAAAGGAAAGGCCGAACCAACCATGCGAACTCGCTTCACTCATCTGATTTTTTCACTGATTTTCCTGTTGTCTGTTGCAGCAGAAGCACAGGATCATTGGCCAACCGCAGGTTGGTCGAAAGCCTCTCCGGGTTCTTTGGGAGTTGACGAAGGGGTGCTTGCAAATCTCGATGCCGATATCGC
>DATGFK010000894.1:0-9253 GCA_035309185.1 Aggregatilineales bacterium | reverse complement strand
CGCAGGAAAGCGATTCCGGGACAATTGGCAATAAGCCAGTGATCCTTGCGCGCAAAGACGGACCCGACATTATTTATACTTTGCCAGCCAACCATACCCTCAATGTGGGCGATGTAGTCAAAGTCGCTATTGATTGGGATCGGCGATACCGGCTCATGCGGCTGCACTTCGCCGCCGAGATTGTGCTGGAACTGGCCTCCCAAAATCTGCCGGGCATAAAAAAGATCGGGGCGCACATTGCTGCGGACAAGGCGCGGATAGATTTTGACTGGGGTCTTAATATTTCGACGGCTTTTCCGCTCTTGATGGACAAAGCAAACGCCATCATTGCTGCGAATCATCCCATTATGAGTGCTTTCAGCGACGAATCACAGCAGCGCCGCTATTGGGAAATTGAGGGATTTGCCCATGTTCCTTGCGGCGGGACGCACTTGCGGAATACCGGCGAGGTCGGCCAGATCGCCCTCAAACGGAAGAACGTCGGCAAAGCCAAAGAGCGCATTGAGATTGTACTGCTAGAGGCTGCAAGGCCCGGCTTGACCACCCAATCGTAAGCGGACGCGCCGCTACCGATCACTTTCGCCTTACCGCATCCTCCTGTGACTCCGCCTTTGGCAATTCGTCATTCCTGACAAATACGCATGTTCCCGTTTGATGGCACTATGCGTCTTGTATAATAGGTACACCGATGCAGGTTACGAGTGAGCGATAGGATATGGGCGATGAACAACTGACTGTCAGGCTCATCGTCGTAAAACATCGGCAAGACGTATACAAAGGATCAATGATCTATTATGCAAGCAACCATCACTGTTCTGCCGGGCGATGGAATCGGCCCGGAAATCACCGCAATCGCGGTCTCGGTTTTGAAGGATATTGCGACCCGATACGGCCACGCCTTTAGCTTCCAGGAAGCGCTATTCGGCGGCTGCGCCATTGATGCTACCGGCGACTCGTTTCCGCCAGAAACGGTGAAGTTATGTGAAAGTGGTAACGCGGTGCTGCTCGGTGCGGTGGGTGGCCCGAAGTGGTCAGACCCATCGGCCAAGGTGCGGCCCGAACAAGGCTTACTGGCATTGCGTGCCCACTTTGGCCTGTTCGCCAACCTGCGCCCTGTCAAGGCTTTTGACGTGCTGGCAGATCACGCGCCGGTGCGACCCGAACTGCTCAAGGGCGTAGACATCCTCTTTATACGCGAATTGACTGGTGGTGTATATTTCGGGGAACGTCAGGAGCAGGGCGGAGGTAACAGCGCCTGGGATACGATGATCTATAGCGTCCAGGAGGTTGAGCGCGTGGCCGATGTTGCCTTCAAAGCTGCTCAGAAGCGCCGCAAGCACCTCACCTCAGTGGACAAGGCCAATGTCCTGGCCTCTTCCCGGCTGTGGCGCCGTACCGTGGATCAGGTGGCGAAGCACTACCCCGACGTGACCCTCGAACATGCATTGGTGGATTCCTTCGCCATGCAAATGATCAAGACGCCGGGCCGCTACGACGTAGTGGTGGCCGAAAACATGTTTGGCGACATCCTCACCGACGAATCGGCCGTGCTGGCCGGATCGCTCGGAATGCTCCCCTCGGCCTCGCTCGGATCAGGGACGTTCGGCGTGTACGAACCGATTCACGGCTCCGCGCCGGACATCGCCGGAAAGGGTATCGCCAATCCCACTGGCACCATCCTCAGCGCGGCGCTCCTGCTAAGGCACAGCCTGGGCCTGGAAGCCGAGGCAGCGGCCATTGAAAGCGCCGTGAAGCAGGTTCTTGAAGCCGGAGGGCGCACCAGCGACATTGCCGAAGCGGGTAAGCCCACGCTCGGATCAGCAGAGTTCGGCGCGCGCATCCGGGCCGCTCTCGAAGCAATCGTCGTACATTGAACCATGCGCGTTGAACGCCTCGACCACCTTGTGTTGACCGTTCGGGACATCTCGGCAACCTGCCAGTTCTATTCGCAGGTATGCGGGATGGAGGTCGTGACCTTCGCTGGGAATCGCAAGGCGCTTCATTTTGGCAATCAGAAGATCAATCTGCATCAAGCCGGGCATGAGTTCGAGCCAAAAGCCGACCATCCGCTGCCCGGCTCCGCCGATCTATGTTTCATTACGAACGCGCCCATAACGGAGGTCGTCGCACATCTGAAGGCGCGCGGTGTGCCACTGGTCAAAGGGCCGGTACAGCGAACCGGCGCGCTGGGCGAGATGGAATCGGTTTACGTCCGCGACCCGGATGGCAACCTTGTAGAAATCGCCAAATACATCGCGCTTTCCGACGTTGACGCCCCCGCCCGCTAATGTTATCCTTCCACGTTATGAGTATCCGTCCCTTTCTCAAGACTGATTCGACCTGTCCGGCGTGGCGCAATGCTTCCATGCCCGATTAGCGACGGCTGCCCATATTATTTTGATAGGATACAGGCTAATCATGGGGTGTGGAACTACAGCAGGTTCCACACCCTTTTTGTTGATGTCTTTTTGTGGAGGAGATTTTGCCAGATAAGCCAGCCAGGAAACCTGTCGTCGCATTCCAGGGCGTTCACGGCGCAAACTCGGAGCAGGCCATTCGCCAGCACTATGGCGATTCAGTGGATACGCTCCCCTGCGACACGTTCACGGATATATTTAAGGCTGTCGAATCGGGCAGCGCGACTTATGGAATGCTGCCAGTGGAAAATTCTCTGGCCGGGGCCGTCGCCAACTCTTACGAAGTGCTGATGGACTACGATCTCCGCATCCAGGCCGAGGTTGTATTTCGGGTACGCTATTCACTCCTGGCCGCGCCAGGCACAGCCCTGGCCGACGTAAAGCGTGCCATGTCACACCCGCAGGCGTTGGCGCAGTGCGCGCGATACCTTACCCGCCGGAACATCGAGCCGGTAGCCTGGTTCGATACGGCAGGCAGCGCCCGTGACCTTGCCGCTCACCCCGAAGCCAACACAGCCGCCATTGCGCCGCCGCTGGCAGGCAAACTGTATAACTTAGAAACGTTAGACCAGGGCATCGAGGACGAATCGTTTAACTATACGCGGTTCTTCGTCGTCGGTCATGGCGATCCGCAGCCGGGCGAACGCAACAAGACTTCGATTGTGTTTGCCGTATACGACAGGGCTGGCGCGCTCTACAACTGCATAGGCGAATTCGCCACGCGCAACATTAACATGACCAAGATTGAGTCGCGGCCCCGACGCAACAAACCCTGGCAGTATCACTTTTATGTAGATTTTGATGGGCATTTCACAGAGCCTCACTGTGAGGCCGCGCTCATGGCCGTGCTGCGGCAGGCTTCGATGTTGAAAATCCTGGGTTCTTACCCGGTAGGCAGCCCACCCGAAGAAGAAAACGGCGATAGGAGTAAATCATGATGGCACGTAGTCTACTGCGCTGCATCGAGTGTGGACATACCCATGTACTGGACGATCCGGTATACGTGTGTGGTAAGTGCGGTGGTCTGCTCGACGTGGAACACGACTTCGACGCCGTCCGCCCGCGCATCAGCCGCGAACTCTTCGACGCTCGCCTTGGAGCGCTCGACGCGCCGTACAACAGCGGTGTATGGCGCTACAAGGAGATGGTCTTTCCCGACGCGCCCGACACTGAGATCGTGACGCGGGGGGAGGGCAACACGACGCTCTACCGGGCGCCCAAGAACCTGGCGGCCTGGGTCGGCGCGGAGCGCCTGTCGCTCAAGCACGAGGGGGAAAACCCCACGGGTTCGTTCAAGGATCGTGGCATGACCGGCGGCGTGACCCATGCGGTCATGGTCGAGGCATCGGGGGTCGTGTGCGCTTCTACCGGCAACACGTCCGCTTCGATGGCCTCTTACGCGGCGTTGGCGGGGTTGCAGGCGCTCGTGTTCTTCCCCTACGGCAATATTGCGATGGGCAAACTGGCGCAGTCCGTCGCCTATGGTGCGATCAGCGTGCAGGTCAAGGGCGACTTCGACGCCAGCCTTGACCTGGTGCGCCAGGCCTGCCGCCGCTTCGGAATCTACCTGCTTAATTCCGTAAACCCCTTCCGTCTTGAAGGCCAGAAAACTATCGTCTTTGAACTGATCCAGCAACGCCGCTGGCAGGTTCCCGATTGGATCGTCCTGCCGGGCGGCAACCTGGGTAACGTCTCGGCCTTTGGCAAAGGACTGCACGAACTGCACAGCCTGGGCCTGATTGACCGCCTGCCTCGGATTGCAGTGATCCAGGCGGCGGGCGCAGCGCCATTCTATGAGAGCTATAAGGATGGCTTCGCGGAGCGCCATACGGTCAAAGCAGAGACAGTGGCGACGGCCATCAAGATCGGCAACCCGGCCAGTTACCTTAAGGCGCGGCGGGCACTGGACTGGACAAACGGCGTGGTCGAGTCCGTCACGGACCAGGAGATTGTAGACGCCAAAGCCGTGGTGGATCGCTCCGGGATCGGTTGCGAACCCGCCTCGGCGGCCTCGGTTGCCGGGGTACGCAAGTTAATCGCAAGCGGCGTGATCAAGCCAGGCGAGGATGTAGTTGCCATTCTCACCGGCCACGTACTCAAAGACCCCGGACTCGTGATAGACTATCACAAGGACACGCTGCAAGGTTTGCATGGCACTTACGCCAATAAACTGCGCACTATCGAGCCGAACCTCGACTCGGTTGAGGCCCTGCTGAACGAGGAACGTATCACAATTCAGCAGGGATAAATCCTCACCTCGTTTGTGCGGGGTAAAGGGTTAGAAATAGAGGGGTTACGATGGCAACCCTGGTCATGAAATTTGGTGGATCGCTCACGGCAGACGCACGGGGCATCAATCGTGTGGCGCAGGTGATCATGGCCGAATCGCTGGCCTGGGATCACCTTGTCGTCGTGATCTCGTCTATGGCAGGCGTCACCGATGCACTGCTGCAAGCCGTTGAGCGCGCCAGCGCGCATGACGGGCCTGGCTATCGCAAGATCGTTGCCAATTTGCGCCGCAAACACGTCGAGGCCATCGAGACGCTTATCGAGAGTGAAGCGCTGCGGGCGGACTTGATTGAACAAATTGACCGCCTACTGTTCGATGTCCTATCTGTGTGCGATGCGGCGTTTAGTCGCCGAGAGGCGCTCCCGCGTGACCGTGACCGGGCGATGGCTGCCGGAGAGCGTATGATCGTGCGCATTCTGACGGCGTTGGTGCGCAAGGAGGGCCTTGGCGCGGCAGCCGTTGACGCAGCCTCTTTAATTGTCACAGACGAGCGCCACCAGAACGCCAATCCCATGCCCGATCTGATCGAAGATCGCGTTGACCAGGTATTGCGTCCCATGATCGAGGCGAATTTCGTACCGCTGATCACGGGCTTCATCGGCGCGACGCGCACCGGAGCTGTCACGACGCTGGGGCGCGGTGGCAGCGACTACACTGCCACGCTGCTGGCCTCCTCCTTGCACGCGGATGAGGTGTGGATCTGGACGGCTGTGGACGGCGTTATGTCCGCTGACCCGGCGCTGGTGCCTGGCGCGCGGGTGATTCCGGTATTGTCCTACGACGAAGTAGGCGAATTGTCTTACTTCGGCGCGCACGTGATCCATACGCGCGCCGCCGAACCGCTCATTGCGGGCGGCATTCCACTGCGGGTGCGTAGTCCATTCAATCTCGACCATGCCGGGACTCTGATCCAGGCTGAGAGCGCCGATACTGCATCGGGGCTTAAGGCCGTTACAGCCATAGACGGCCTTTACCTTACCACAACCGGCCATTCGGTTGACCTGGGAGAGGCGCTGGCACGCATCCACGAGATCGTGGGCCGTACGGTTGCCGGGCCGGTCATGGTCACACAGAGCCGGGATCGACTGCTGTTTGTCCTGGTCGTGCCCACCAGCGAAGGCCCCACGGCAGCCAGTAGCGCTGCGCTACGCCTTTCAGTAGCACTGGGAACTGAAAAGTGGGAAGTGCGCGTCGTGAAGGTTATCGCTACGATGGGTATGGGCGGACGCCAGGCACTTTCGCAGCTTGCGACGACTCGCATTCAGCCTCTGCTAGAAGCCATAGGCCCAGAAGATCGCTACTTGCTGGCCGTATCACCCGCCGATGTACAGAACGTTGTGCGCCACTTGCACGAATTTACCAACCAGCCCAGCCCGACGGCCCGCATTTCGCAGCGCGGAACGTGGCCTGTGCGATGAACAGGGATTTGCCGCCATACGGGGATCAAAAGCGTTTGCTTATCAGGGGACACGATTCCTGGTATCTTGAAGAATATAAGATTCGGCTCGCCCAACTTGACGATCTCCCCTATCTTCCCGACATCGAAAAGGCCGCCGCTGTGCGCTTCGAACCGTTCGGCCTGGCTGAAACAATGGCAACCATTGTGACTACCGAAGAGGACTTCAAAGAAGGCCTCGCAGCAGGCCGATTATGGGTTGCTGCGGATCGGAATAATGTACCCATTGGCTTTGCCCTGATGATCGTGTTGGATGGAAACGCTCACCTGGACGAACTGGACGTGCTCCCCGAACACGGACGCAAAGGGCTGGGCGCGGCGCTCGTCGAGGTGGTGTGCTACTCGGCGCAAAAAGCGGGCTTCAAGGCGATTACGCTGTCCACACTGCAAGAAATTCCGTGGAACGTGCCATTTTACACGCGATTGGGCTTCCAAGTCCTGCAAGAAAACGAAATGAGCGACAGCCTCAAGGCGCTCGTGCGAGATGAGATCGCGCGAGGGCTGCCTGCCGAAGGCCGCGTGATTATGCGGCGCGAGCTGCCGAGTTTGTCGAAATGACAACATAAACGCCTGACGGTGGTAAAATTCAGGCTATAGCATTCAGGCGAGGCTACCTATGGTTCAGCAGACTGTCCGGCTTGGCATGTCCATGTCCGACTTTATCGAACAATACAATCAGCAGCCCTTCGAACTGGTCAACGGGGAGAGTATTGCCTTGAGTCCAAATATTTCCGGGCATCAGTGGATTGCGCGCACGCTATATGATGCTGTTAATCCGTTCATTCGAGAACATGCCCTGGGCGAACTCTTGTGGGAAACACCCTTTGTCTTGACCGACTCGCCTGATTGGGTAAAAGGCTCACGTACCCCTGATCTGATCTTCTATTCGGCGCAGCGCTGGGCCGAGTATATTGCTGCAATTCCCGATTGGAAGGGAAAACCGATTGTCATGGTTCCTGACCTGGTTGTGGAGATCGTTTCCCCCAATGATCGCTATTCGGACATTGACGATAAGGTAGATGGCTATCTGGCCGATGGTGTCCAGATGGTTTGGGTGCTCGATCCGCAACGACGCAAAATTGTCATCCATCTGAAAGATCACGATCAACAAATCCCGCTCCGCGAGAATGGTCTGCTGACAGGGGGTGATCTGCTCCCCGGTTTGAGCGTTCCCGTTAAGGCTTTGTTCGCCTAGAACCTGACCAGATCGAACAGCAGGCTAATTCTACAATTTCCGCGAAGCGCAATTGCGCTGTTCGCACTAGCTGAGGATTCCCTGCCAGACATTCTCAAGCGATTGCAGAGCCAGCAGGTTCCACACGCTCAGACCCAACTGGAGTTGTTGCGGCGTGAAGGCGACGCGAACCCAACCCGCACCAGGTGTCAGGTGCAGGCCATCCCTATCCAGGCCATGCGCTGGCAGAGGCGCCAGGGCATCGCGCAGATGGATGAGCGGAACGTTGTTCTCCACGGCGATTTCCGTCACGATGCGGTTGAACTGGGCGGCTTTGTCCCCATACGCTTGATTTTCTGGCGCGGTACTCATAATCGGAATAATACCCAGGGCAAGCGTCTGCTGGATCACAGAACGCAGGCTGCTGTCGAACTGGCTGGCTGTTAGAGACTCTACGTCAACCACCCCGAACATGATGATGGCAACACTTGGCTTATCGAGCCGGTATTCACACTGTAAAGGCGTCTCGCCAGCGTGACACAACTTGGGATCGGCCCACTCGGCATCCTGAACGGAGGCCGACGTAAAGGCTGAGTGTGCAGCCTGGCTTTCTGCAATAAATGGGTTTGGAACGCCCTGGCGCGGTGCTGTCATAAAATAGTTGATCGTAGCTTGCAGTTGTGTATAAGGCCCCAGGTCGTAGGGTTTCCCATCGCCATATTGATATAAGAACCAGACGTGTCCTTCCAGGCAGTCTCCAACCTTAGCAAAGACTCTGGGATTGTTGCCCAGGCTTTGTCCCAGCGCGAACACGTTACGCATAGCCCCGCGAATAGCAGGCGTAACCTGTGCGGCATAGGCCGTCAGGTCGCCAGAGATAGGCGCGAACGGCGCGATTGCACCTTCAGTAGCGGGTAGCGCTGCCGGTAGCTGGGGCGGCGGTGTGGGCTGTAAGGTATTCTGAGATGGTGTATTAGAATTTGAAACGATCTCGGCGCTTACCGGCAAGGCCGCCAGATTCACGCCGCTGGCAAGGTCAACCTGCCGGGCCATGAGCCAGCCGCGCTTGCCGCCGGGAACCGTCACCAGCAACCACGTGGAATCTCCACTACGGGCGGAGATCGTTACTATCGTTCCAGCAGAAACGGACCCCACGATAGATGAGCTTGCGTCGGGGCCGGTGCGCAAATTCGCGTTGAATGCCACGGTTGCCGCCGCACCGTTTTGCTGCGCCAAACCGGGCCGAACACTCACGAGCAGCACTCCGATCAATGCTATCAATATGAGAATAAGGCCAGATTTTCGTGCGTTAATCAGACCCAACATATCGGTTCAATCCCCCTTCGATTTCATGCACGGCGAACCCAAGTGTACCGCTAAGTGCCTGTTCGCAGTAGACGAAAAGGCTCCTTCCATAGCGTTGACATCCGGCCCCGATAGTGATACGCTGAAACCGCAACAAGATTATCTCGTCTAGAAAATGTGACGGAGGGAACAAACTATGGAAGACCACAAAGTAACGGTAGTCAGAACTGTTCTTTCCTTTGCCCAGCAGGAATCAGTGCATTGATTGTACTTTGCCCTCCCCAGACTGTGATTCCTGCGCCACGGGCAAATCTCGCCGTGGTTTTTTGTTGTCGTTAACCAGAACGCAGGGATCGCAAATCAGGGAGATGGATGGACTTGGATAAAACTGAACGACAGGGTTTGGTAGTCAAAACACAGAGTGGGTTTTATAACGTCGAAACGCCTGACGGGTTGGTGATGTGCCAGTTGCGTGGCACGCTGAAGCAAGGTAGCAGAAAAACCGAATTATGTGTGATTGGCGATCATGTCACACTGGACGTTGCAGCCGACGGTACGGGCGTCATTAAGGCTATCGCGCCGCGTCAGCGTGTGCTGTCGCGGCGCGATAG
>DATGFK010000893.1:0-2584 GCA_035309185.1 Aggregatilineales bacterium | reverse complement strand
CTGTCGGCTCGTAGCTCAGGTAGTAAACCGCATGGCTCGTATCAAATTCGTCTTCAGCGCGTTTCTGGATTCCTAGTTGCGCCAAAGCCTTTTTTAGTTCATCCAGCACTACCGTTGGAACAGTAATGGGAATGAAGGTGTCACCAGCATAGTGACAGAATTGGGGTTTAATTTCGGCAGCGACAGGGTCAGAAGGGACACGACCATCAGTGGGAGGGTTACATTTTTGACTCTGGCCCTGCGCGAAGGCAGCCGAACCAGAGGGTGGTGAGCCGCTAAGCAGCACCAAAAACATAATTATGGCGACGCCTGCAATGGTCAGGCCCTTAGCTGGCTTGGATGACCCTGGCATGTTTCCTCGCTTGGGGGGAAGCCATGTATGGCTCTATTTGGCGCACAGGAAACAGTATACACCAGTCCTTATGCAGCACAATTTTCAAAGCTAATCTTTGACTTACGCTGCTGTGTTTCGCTTAACGAAGCGTACCCTCGCGGCACGCATTCCCTCCATAGCTTCGACAATCAGGTCGTAAGTTCCGAAAGCAACTTTATCGCCCACCACAGGAATACGATCCAGGCGTTCGGCCACGTAACCGCCGAGCGTGGTGGACATTACTTTCCCGTCAGGTTCCCCAAAGCGCTCTATGGCATCGGTCAGTGTTATCAACCCATCCACTGTCGTCGCATCCGCGACGACCTGCGCCGGTGTGGGTTCCTCGTCGAACTCGTCTTCCACTTCGCCAATCAGTTCTTCGAGAATATCTTCCATCGTGGCGATGCCTTCCATGCCACCGTACTCGTCAATGACGATCACCATCTGTGTTTTTTGACGCCGCATCCGGTCTAGCACGCGCTCAACACCGCTCGTAGCCGGGACAAACAGTGCCGGACGCAGGATCGAAGTCAGGACGAACTGGCCGTCTGGACTGGTCAGCAGAGTCGGGCGCTGGCTGATGGCATCCAATAAATCCTTTGCGTGCAGGATTCCAATGACCGTATCTACTGTGCCGTGATAGACGGGATAGCGAGAATAGTGAAGCGAAGATGTCAGGCGGAGCACTTCTGGCAAGGGAGTCTGGCTATCAACGGCGTCTACGTCTGTGCGAGGACGCATGACCTCCTTGATCTGCATATCTCCGAGGTCAAATACGCGGCGAATCATCTCCTCTTCGTGTTCTTCGAGCAAGCCGGCGTCGGTGCTGGCTTCGATAAGCATTTCGATCTCTTCCGGCGAATGGACGGCAGTGTGCGCGCTTGTGCCCTCCAGGCCGAACAATGCAACGATCCGATTGGCGGCGGTTTTCATGACGTTGACCACGGGCCGGAACACGTAACGGAAAAGCGTTACGGGGCGTACAACGAACATCGCGGTACTTTCGGGCCGCTGCAAGGCGATAGACTTGGGAACCAGTTCGCCGATCACGATGTGTACGGTCGTAACCAGAGCAAAAGCCACGATGGAGGCAAATCCACGCCCGATTGTATCCCGCCATTCGGCAGGCAGGTAGACGAGCAGAGGGTAAAACAGGTCGGCTACGGCAGGCTCCCCTATCCAACCCAAGGCCAGGCTTGCCAGCGTAATTCCGAGCTGTGTCGAAGCGATATAACTGTCCAGCCGGTCCAGAGCGCTTTGCACAGAGCGCGCAGCCTTGTTGCCATCCTGCGCCAGTTGGCCGATCCTGGTGCGGCGTGCGCTCACCAGCGAGAACTCGGTTGCGACAAAAAAACCATTTGCCAATACCAGCACTGCAACAGCCAGCAGTTCCAGCAAGGTGATCATCCACTCAACTCCGCATCATCGGTCTGTATCGGTCGGCGCAGGGGGCAGTATACCATACGCCGAGACAATCCCGGTGTGCCGTGATGTCATTTACAAGAGGCGATAGTGAGGGAGCAAACTTATTCCGCGCGGACCGCAATCGCAGGCTGAATGCGGCCCATTCGCAGTGCCGGATAGATTCCTGCCAACAATGACGCGATCAAAGCGACGCCGATAGCCTGCACGTAAAATTCCGGGCGCAGTTGTAGTTGCACCGTCCAACCGAAACTGCGTACATTGATAATGTAAACGAGCACCCAGGCCAGCACCGTTCCGACCGGCATCGCCATCACGCCTGCGATGGTGCCCATTAGCCCGGTCTCCAGTAGAGTCATGTAGAATAACTGTGAGCGCGTCATGCCGTTGGCACGCATCGTGCCGAGTTCCCGCGTACGCTCGAGCTGTAGGGCCATCAACGCTGACAGAATGCCAATGAATGCCACGACGCTCGCCAGCAGATTTAGAGCAGTGGTGATGGCAAAGGTCTGATCGAAGACTACGATCACGCTGGCCCGAAGTTCCCGGTTGGATCGGACTCGCAGGTCTGCCACACCCGCAAATTTCTGGCGGATGGCCTGAATCACCGTATTCACGTCCGCTCCCGGTGCGACAAACGCGCCCACCGCAGAGATCATCCGATCACCATACCAGTTATGGTAAACGGGCGCGCGCATCAGAACCAATCCTTCATCGCTCGTATAGTCAATCATCACGCCCGCAATCGGAAAGGTATGTTGACCATAATCCGTAATGAGAGTCAGCGAT
>DATGFK010000892.1:0-2582 GCA_035309185.1 Aggregatilineales bacterium | reverse complement strand
AGTAACCTGAACCGAGACGATCCCCTCCGCTACGAATCTCCTCGCTGAGCGGGGGCATAAGCCCCCGCTCAGCCTTTGCCAATCTCTAATTACCTGCCGAACGGTGCGCGTCTGTGCCGATCTCCGCGACGGGCTGCTGTTCCTTTGTCGGCACACTTCCGTAGCGCAAGGCAACCACACCACCCTTGAAGGTCCTGGATTCGAGAAGCTTCAAGTGTTTTACCGCCTCCATGCCCATCGCATATGGCATCCCGCTGCCCAGGATCACCGGATTGACGTTAAGCCAGTATTCGTCAATCAGGCCGAGGCGCGTCAGGCTTTGGGCCAGGCGCGGGCTGCCGATCAGCCATAGGTCTTTGCCCGGCTGCTCTTTGATTTTCGTCAGTTGTTGCGCAACGTTATCTCGGATCAGCACCGTATTGTTCCAGTGAAAGCTGTCCAGGGTCGTAGATACGACGATCTTGGTGGCATTGTCGAGCCACTGCGCGTGTTCGAGCGCGCCGCCCTTGCTGGTCGGGTCTGCCAGCACCATCGGCCAGTAGCTTTCCATCATTTGGTAAGTAGCCCGCCCGTAGACCGCCGCATCCGTCGTCCGATGCAATGAATGAACGTATTGTTCGAGGTCTTCGTCGTAGGTGATCCAGTCCATTTCACCATTTGGCCCGGCCATGAAGCCATCCAGCGATACATGGGCCAGAAAGATCATCTTTCGCATGGGTCTGCGCTCCTTTGGTTATTCATCCTCAATACTGGAAGGATAAATCAAGGCAGGCGCAAAGTCTTGAACGAAATGGACAACTTTTTGTGGATCGCAGTCAGGCCAGTTCCGCAACGCGGGAGAGTTGGGCAGGCGTCTGCCCGTAGAAGCGCTTCAGAGAGCGGGTCAGGTGGGGTTGATCGGCATAGCCAGCCTCGTACGTCGCATCGAGGATGGATGCGCCTTTTTCAAGCAGGGCTGCGGCGTGCTGAGCGCGTTCAATCTGGCGGATGGCCCTGGGCGTTAGGCCG
This sequence comes from Aggregatilineales bacterium, assembly GCA_035309185.1. Taxonomy (GTDB): domain Bacteria; phylum Chloroflexota; class Anaerolineae; order Aggregatilineales; family UBA2796; genus DATGFK01. Next base: position 1,574 of record DATGFK010000892.1, on the reverse strand, counting down.
GTTGCGTACAGGAACCGGCGCCGCACGCTGCGATCCGAAAGTTCTTGAGGTTGATCTTGCAATACTGCGCTGACGAGGGGATCAACGATGAGCACGCCACTGCGCACGAGCCTGTCCACGAAGGTTTCGACGTTCTCATAGCTGGGAAGCTGCCACGCGGAGCCGTTCACAGAGAAGGATTTACCGGCAGCTTTGGGCAGAACGGCATCGCCGTCCACAAGGTCAATGGCGGGCAAATACGGCATATAGACGCCAAGCTTAAATTTGATGACGAGAAATTGGTTGCCCTCGAACTGGTTTTTCAAGCGGGATCGAGTTGTTGGCCCCTCGGCGGAGATGCGCACCTTCTCGCGATTCTTCACAAACAGCAGATTCCAGCGAACGTCGGCAGGGCACAGGGGCGAATAATCCTTTTCGACCCGGCCGCGCCAGATGATTTCGACGTAGGGTGATTCCGATGAACGATGCTCGAATACCGCACTCACGCTTCAGCCTCGAATTCGACAAACGGACGTCTACGAGGATTTTAGCACATAAGTTCTTGGGGCCAAATTGGGTATGGCATCGCCACAGCGGACAAGGCGGGCTTGTTCCTGACATGGATCGTCTTATAGAATCGCTTCCGCAGGCGACAGTAGCTCAATGGTTAGAGCAACGGTCTTGTGACATACTCCCCACGGCTAAAGCCTGGGGCTTCTACCGTCAATGCGACTGCCAGTACCTTTGAGAGTGCGAAGGTGTTTCCTGGTCTTAGGGTCGCTCGGATAGACCGTTGATGTCCCAACGGTTTTGATGTTGATGGCTGCATTATGGTCTCGGCCAATGATCAGCCCACAATTACATGCTACTATTCTGTCTCGCAAAGACAGGCTCAGACGCTGCCCACAACCAGAGCATATCTGTGTGGTTGCTTGCCAGCGCCCAATCTTCACAACGCGCTTGCCCCGTTTGAGCGCTACCCAACTCAGAACTTCCATAAACTGCCCAAAACCGAGGTCACTTATCTTCCGCCCCCACAGTTTTTTCATGCCTTCGAGATTCAAGTCTTCAAAGTACAGTGTGTCGTATTCGTCACACAGAATATGCGAGAGGCCGAAGTGGTAGTTTAATCTTTGGTTGGCGACATGGGCCTGATACTTTGCCAATTCTCTACGGGCAGCTTTGTAATTATTTGACCCTTCTACTTTGCGAGACAGGGCGCGGCTCAACCTCCGCGTCTTCTTGAGAGCATGACGGAAAAACTCAGGACAATCGTAGCGGATGCCTTCGTTGTCGGTGAGAAAGTCTTTGAAGCCAAAATCAAAGCCCCGTGTTTCACCACCGGTGGCAGAGCAGACTTCAAGGTTCTCACGGACGCTGAAGAACAGCCACAATCGCCCCACACTGTCGCGCTTGACGGTTAAGGTCTTGATCTGTCCCTTCATGGCGCGATGCTTCACGAATTTGTAGAATGTTCCCCCGATCCTCATGCGGTTACCCTGGACATCGTAGCCAGACTGCGGGAAGGTAAACGACTTGTATTTCCTGGCTTTTTTGAACTTTGGTGGATGCTTTGCCAGTCCTACAAAGAAGCG
>DATGFK010000891.1:0-4532 GCA_035309185.1 Aggregatilineales bacterium | reverse complement strand
TTGCTTGCCGAACTCGCCAAAATGCGAAAGGTCTTTGCGTATTTGGGCGGAACTGATGCCCAGGTGTTGCCCCAATTCGTGGGATGACGTGATCTCATGTCCCTGTTGACTGAGTTGAGTCAGCGCACGAAGGTAGATAGGTAACCGCCCAATCACAATATCGGGTATCTTATCAGCGACCGAAGCCATGCGTTTCCTCCGGGCCGTCCGTGTGTGCGTCCACCAGCCTGATTGTGAAGATTTAGACTAGCCAAGTTTACCATGCTCTCAGAAAGCGGGAAAGTGACAATAAAAAACCCCGACCTTCTGGTTGGGGTTTACTGAGCGGGCGACGGGGTTCGAACCCGTGACCTTCTCCTTGGCAAGGAGACGTTCTACCACTGAACCACGCCCGCACTATGCCCGGAAGTATAGATCAATTTTGTACCTTTGACAAGACTTGAAATTTCTGCACGGCGAAACTTCCCGCCTGCTGCGTTTCGACGAGCGTCCCGTCTGCGCGTAGGGCTTCGGCCACTTGCCCTGTCAGATTCCCAACCGGAATCAGGTACACCGCCCGGTGCTTTGCCAGCGCCTGTGCGGCAGCCTGCCGCGTGTCCACGCCCGGATACGGCAGGACAATGATGTCCGCCGGGCCATTGTAGTAGTAGTTGAAGGCAGGATCTGTCGCGCCGCTGGCGTCGCCCGGAACCATGATCACGGCATCCTCCGCCGTCGCCGCCGCCAGCAAGTATTCACGCAGCCCGCGCCAATCCGGAGCCTTCGTGTAGCTCCCGTAATAGGTGATCAGCACAACCACACAAATGGCTGCCAGCCCAACCAGGGGTGCAGCTCTCAAGAGCGACGCGCCTCTGCCCTTGCTAGAAAGAGGGCGGGGCTGAATGGAATCGATTGCCGCCGGGACAATGAGTAAGGCAGGCGTCACGGCAACCAGGTAGCGTGGCCTGAACACGTCCAACCGCGTCGCCGCCACGACCAGGATCAGTGCCGGGATTGCCAGCAGTAGCACAGAGACCATTGCGCTGCGCCCCTGCCATCGGTGCATAGTGACCAGGCAGGCCGCAAATCCCGCCAGCAGCGCGATCTGCAACAGCGGACTGCTCACATCAGCCGCTTCGCCCAGGACGAGCGTTGGGAAGAACTGCGTGAACAGCGCGCTTAGGTCAGCGCGGCCCGCCGTTCCACTATATCCGCTATGAGCCAGCGCCCAGACCTGCGCAAACCAGGGGATCAGCAGCACGAGGACGATCAGCATCGCCGCTGCCCACTGCCAAAAGACCTTGCGTCGGAAGATCAACACGTACAGGCCATGCACGACGACAATGGCGGCTTCCAGGAAGAAAATATACAGCCCGGTCGTAACGGCGAGGATATACAATGCCCAATCCAACCGCCTGGGTCGGTCTGAAACGCGCAGCAGCAGCCACAGGCTGATCACGCTGATGCCCGCCCACATTGCATAGTTCCGGGCGTCCTGGCTGTGCCAGATCAGATCGGGATTGATCGCCCATAGGAATCCGGCCGTCAGCCCAACAGCATGGCTGCCTGTCAGCCGCCGTCCAAAGGCGATCATCCCTGCGGCCCCGGCCACGTTCAGGAGCAGGGGCAACATCCGAATCGCAAATTCGCTGTCGCCTACCAGCGACTTCCACGCCCAGAAACTGAAAAATGTGCCCAATGGATGCGGTTCGTGGTCGGCCAGCGTATTTAGCACGACGGCGGGCGACTGCGCCCAGTATCGGATGGCAAAGGCCTCATCGCCCCGCAGCGACGACTGTCCGAGATGGTAAATTCTAAGCGTGAAGCTGATGAATAGAATGACGGCGGCTGCCCACAGGTAGCGCTGGACGATCTGAGGCTCAGGCCGTCTCATTTTCAACCAGGTCGCGCTGGTTTCCTCGGAATGCCTTGTCGAGCGCCGCGATCTGCTCGTCGTCGAGCGAGATCTCGTCCTTCTTCTTCTCGTCCTTCAGTAGCGCCTTGAGCGAAGGCCGCTTCTTGGGATCGGCGTACACCACCGGGAGAGCCGGTTCGTCCACTTCTAGCTTTGCTTTGTTACTGGTGAACACAACCGCCGGGCGCACGACGATCTTGGCGCTTGGTAACGCTTCGTCCACGATTGCCTGGATGCTCTCCGCCTCCTGGCGGGCTTGTTTGAAGGGATCGCCCAGGCGTTCCTGTTTCAGGAAAAGGAAAATCGGCGCCAGGGGGCCTCGCCCCTTCGCGTTGTACCACTTCTCCCCGTCGACCTCGAAGCCTGTCTCCTGCCAGCGCGTGGTCAGGCTGAACACGCCCTGTGGCGCGACCAATACGTGATTCGGTTGAAGAATGTAGTTGTACAGGATGCTGCGGCGGTTGATCCCTTTAAGACCCTCACCTATGGCCTCATCCGGATGCGGCAGGCGGACGAACTGGTTGGTCATGCGCACCGAAAGCAGGGTGGTGGCAAAACCAATAGGCAGCACGAGACACGGCGCGATAATCGCGAATTCCATCGTCTTCGGCCCGAAATTGCTGACAATCAGGCCGCCGATGAGGATAACCAGGCTGATCACGAACAGATATTGAGCGATGCGCCGTTTGCTTTTGATTCGGCGTTCATTGGTAACAACGCGCATAAATCCAGGCTAACCTTTCAGAGTTTCCAGCGGTGCTTCAATAGACATTTCATAAGAGTATAGCGCGCCAATCCGAGTTAATATCCGCCAACTACAGATTGCTCCAACAAAGGAAGGAAACGAGGCTTATGGACGCGAACAAAGCCATCCGTACTAAACGGGCAGTGCGGCAGTTCTCCAATCGTGAGGTCTCACGCGAAGACATCCTCAGTATCCTGGACAGCGGACGCCGGGCGCAGAGTTCCAAGAATTCCCAGCCCTGGTACTTCATTGTCGTCCAGGATAGAGCCAAACTCAAAGCGCTCTCCGAAACCGGCAACTTCGCGCAGCACCTGGCCGGGGCAACCTTCGCCGTGGTCTTTGTGAGCCAGGATAACACCCCCTGGATTAATTTCGACCTGGGGCAATCCGCCGCTTATATGCAGCTTGCCGCCTGGACAATGGGGATTGGCTCCTGCCTCGCCAATATTTATCGCCCCGACGACGCCCGCCACATCCTGGGAATTCCACCGGAACTGAATTGCATGGTCGCGATTTCCTTTGGCTACCCGGCAGCCGAACCCGCTCCCGCCAAACGCGGCGGCAGAAAACCCCTCGAAGACCTGGTGCGCTGGGATCAGTGGTAGGTCGCAGCTTTCACGATCCAGCCACACTTGGTCTTCTTAAGGGGTTACGAACGCCCGTACGTGTAGCTTTCGCTGCGGCCTCGCGCGAAATCGTGTTCCAGCACAAGCGTGGCAATCGCCGCCGCGATCTTTTCTCCGCCCCGCACCGATGGCTCTATAGGATTGGCGTAGTCGCCAGGATCATTACAGACCAGCCTCAAATCAAGGAGCGGTAAGCCCGCGCGGAACGCTTCCAGGAGAATGATGTCGTTGAACGACGCCAAACCCGCGATAGCGAGTCGCTGAAAGTCTGGATCAGGGAACTGCGGGTAGTAAATCGTACACAGACCAGTCGGCAGCTTGTGCTTAAGAACTTCTTGCACCATCGCCCTATAATCGCGTTGGAATGCTTCCCGCACTGAGGCCATCCGGCTTAGCGCATCCGCCATAGACCCTAAACGTTCATCAATAACACCCATCTGATCGATTGCGTCGTTGCCGCCAACACTGACAATCAGATGGGAAGCATCTTTCGGGAGCCGGGCCAATTCGTCGGAGATGTTGCGTACTGTATTCCCATCCACAGCCAGGAGAGTACACTGCCATCCTTTGGGTAGACTGTTCTCTACCTGCCAACGAACATTCCGTCCGCCCGAAATATAAGACCCGTTATCGAAAACTGAGTCGCCAAGCAAAACGACGTTACTCATTGTTTCAGTTGCCCTAACGAAATAGTTCTGATCTGTCTATCCCCTGCCTCAACCCCCGCCCTTCACGGGCTTCTCACCGCTCCCGATTATGCTTCGGCCTGGCTGGCTTCTCCGGCGTCTCCTCCAGCGTTACCAGGTTGGCGAGATTGGCCGACAGCCGCTTAACGCCGACACCGAGGAATGACACCTCGACCTCTTCGTCGTCGCCGCGCACCTTGCTGGTGATGACCATGCCTTCCCCGAATTTCACGTGGCGAACGCGCTGGCCGCTGCGATAGCGCGTCGTGTGGACAGGTGTCACGCGGCGCGCCGTCGTCGGCGTCTCCCAGGTCGTGGTACGCCGGTAGCTATCGCGCTGCCGCCCGGCCAGGGCATGACGCGGCAGCGATGACCCGGTTGTCAAGTCGCCGGGGATGTCGGTCAGGAAGCGGGACGGCATGGATCGCATCCCGTCGTTATATACCGAGCGACGGAAGGCCCAGGTCAGGAACAGCATATCTTTGGCCCGCGTCACTCCGACGTACATTAGGCGGCGCTCTTCGCTCATCTGCTCGGCATCCTCAAGCGACCGTGAGTGCGGCAGGATACCTTCTTCAAGG
>DATGFK010000890.1:0-9784 GCA_035309185.1 Aggregatilineales bacterium | reverse complement strand
GACATCAACTCGACGTAGCGGTTGGCGTCGAAATGGCCTTCGTTCACGCCATACTCCCACATGATCTTCATACGATCTTCGATCACGGGCAGGCCGTTGGGGATCTTGGCGAAGTTGCCCTTGCCGAGTTCCTTGCCCTTGTTGCGCCCATTGATACCGCCCTCGAACCAGTACGGGCAATGGTCTGTGGAGACGACTTGCAGAGTCCGGTTGTGCAGGGCTTCCCACAGCACTTCCTGATCGTACTCTGATCGGATCGGCGGGGAACAGACGAACTTGGCCCCTTCGTTGTTCGGCTTGCGCAGATCCCGTTCTGCATCGAGGAATAGATACTGTACGCACGTCTCGCCCATGACGGGCGACCCCTTTGAACGGCCCAATTGAAGCTGCTCAACTGCCTCCTCGCAGGTCATATGGACAACATACAGCGGGCAGTTGGTCAAGCCTGCCAGTGCAACGGCGCGCCCTGTTGCCTCGCCTTCGACGGCGGGCGGACGCGAATAGGCATGGTAGATCGGATCGGTTTTGCCTTCCGCCAGGAATTGGTCGATTAGCTCCTGCACCACGTCGCCGTTTTCCGCGTGAACCATGACGAGCATTCCATTGTCAGCGGCGCAGCGCATTGTGCGATACAGTGTCCGATCATCAACCTGGAACACGCCCTTATAGGCCATAAATAGCTTCAGGCTCGTTACGCCATCCTGAATCACTGAGGGGATCTCGTTCATCACTTCGTCGCGCAGATCGGTGATGGCGAGGTGGAAGCCATAGTCGATCTGCGCCTGGCGGTCTGCCCTGGCGTGCCATTCCTTCAGTCCATCGTGCAGACTGCCGCCTTTTGGCTGGAACGAGAAATCAATGTGTGTGGTCGTGCCGCCGAACGCCGCCGCTTTGTGTCCCGTGGCGAATGTATCGCTGCTAGTCGTGCCACCAAATCCCGGAAGTTCCAGGTGCGTATGTACGTCAATGCCGCCCGGCAAGATGAATTTGCCTTTGGCATCAACAACTTTGTGCCCCTGCGAGGGGATTTTCTGGCCGATGAGGACGATCTTTTCGCCTTCGACCAGCACGTCCGCAGGGTAGCTGTCCCCAGCGGTAATCACCGTTCCATTCTTAAACAACGTACCCATCGATTGTTTTCCTCCTGATAATGACTCCCTCACCTCGGTCCCTCTCACGCACGCGGGCGAGGGGAGAACCGGCTGCCCACGCTTCCGACTCCCCTTCGCCCATTCTTATGGGAGAGGGGGCAGGGGGTGAGGGACTCTCTTCTACTCAAAATGCGGAATGATATGCTCCGCGTATTCGGCAATCTGGCGCTCTTCTTCGCCGCACATCAGGTAGATGTTGTACTGCGTGACGCCAACCGACTCCAACTCCTTGAGCTTCTTGACGTGATCTTCGGCGGGGCCTAGCAAACCGAAACTATCAATGATGTCATCCTTGATAAAGCCCAGGTGGTCTGCGTCTTTATCAGCATGATGAAGATAATCGTACCCCTTGCGACCCTCAATGTATTCCGTCAGGCGCTTAGGAACAAAGCCGCCTTCCTTGCCGTAGTGCTCGACCAGATCGGCCACGTGGTTGCCCACCATCGCCGGGAACCAGCGCGTTTGCGCGCGGGCTGTTTTGATGTCCCCGACCCAGGCGGGCGCGGCGGACATCACCTTGAACTTCGACATGTCGCGGCCTGCCTGCTGCCCGGCGGCCTTCGCCTGATCGGTAAACCACTTCACCAGCCAGGGATCGGCCAGTTGGATGATCAAGCCGTCGGCGTGCTGCCCGGCTGCCGCCAGAGCCTTTGGCCCATAAGCCGCCATCCAGATCGGCAGTTGAGTCTTCGACCACGTGAACTGGACTTCTTGCCCCTCATAGGTGATCTTTTCTCCCGCGACCAGTGAACGTAGGGCATCCGCAAAGGCTACCGTGTGTTCGATCTGCATAGGCTTGTGGCCCAGCACGCGACGTGAACTGTCCCCACGTCCGATCCCCACGTCCATACGGTTGCCACTGATGCGGCTCAAGGTGGCATACATGCTGGCTGCAACCGTCCAGTCGCGGACGCCGGGATTGGTCACACATGGCCCATAGCGCAAAGTCTCGGTTTCACTCATGCACAGGGCCATCATGGTGTAGCATTCCTGCCACAGCACGTGCGAATCGAAGAACCAGGCATACTTGAACCCGGCGATTTCAGCCTGTTTGCAAAGCGCAATAGTTCGTTTTGGGTCTATGTCGCCCTTAAAGGTAATACCAAATTCCAGCATAAGGAATTTCCCCCTGCTGCATCATGTGTTGACTATGCGTTTTCTGTGATAAACGCGATGAGAATCTAGCGCGTTCTAGTGTTCAGGCTCTGGGATAGCCATCGCAACTGGCTGCTCAGTGCTGACGGTCTGCTTTACGATGTCGCCGTAGAGTTCTGGACGCCGGTTGAAGTAGAAGTGCCATGTATTGCGCACTTCCTGAATCATATCCAAATCCATGTCGCGCACGATCAGCTCTTCGTCTCGGTCGCTGCCAATGTCTCCGATGAATTCGCCGCGCGGCGTACAGAAATAGCTTTCACCATAGAAATCATCGTCGCCGTATTCTTCGATGCCAACCCGGTTAATCGTCCCGACGAAATAAGTATTGAAGATGGCATGGCTCGTCTGCTCAATGCGCCACAGATGTTGGCTTAGGCCGCGCGAAGTTGCCGAGGGGATAAAGACGATCTCCGCGCCGTGGAGGCCGAGCATCCGCGCCCCTTCGGGGAAGTGACGATCATGGCAGATGTAGACTCCGACCTTCCCGACGGCGGTCTCGAAGACCGGGTAGCCCAGGTTGCCGGGCCGGAAGTAGAACTTTTCCCAGAAGCCAGGCAGTTGTGGGATGTGGGTCTTGCGATATTTGCCTTTATACGTGCCATCGGAGTCAATGACAGCAGCCGTATTGTAATAGACCCCCACGCCGTCCTGCTCATACATGGGCACGACCAGAACCATTTTGAGCTGCTGCGCCAGTTTCTGCATCCGTTCCGTCGTCGGGCCGTTAGGGATCGGCTCTGTGTAGGCAAAAAACTCTGGCTTCTGCACCTGGCAGAAGTACGGGCCATAAAAAAGTTCCTGAAAGCACATGACCTGTGCGCCCTGGTCAGCCGCCTTTTTGGCGTACTCGACGTGCTTATCAATCATTTTTTCTTTTGTGCCTGCCCAGGTCGCTTGTAAGAGCGCGCCACGCACCATCCGAGCCATAACTCATTCTCCTAAACTCAACAACGCTGTTTTGCTGACTATAGAACGCTACGGTACGCCGGAATCACTTGCGAGTCAAGTTGATTACTCAAGACGGGCGCACAGGAAGATTCGTCCCTACAAAGACGTGCGTTGTAGGGGCGGCCTATGTGGCCGCCCGTCTCCTTCATCCAATAATGTTTACTGACCGCCAGCCGTCAGGGTCACAGTGATCGGCTTATAGTCCTTGCCCAGCGCATCGAACTTGTCGCCCAGCAACTTGAGGGCTGCCTGCGCTAGATCCGTACGCATGGCTGCGTCGCTAGGTTGCTTGGAAACAACTTTGTACTTGAGGGCAATATCCACGGTCTGCTTGTACAGCACAGGATCCATGATGCCGATGCCCAGTGTGTTCGGCCAGATCAGCTTGTTGATCTCGTTCATCTGCCAGGTCTGGTGGCCCTTCGGGAGCGCCGTGCCGCGTGCGAGCGTGGATTTCACACAATCGTCTACGTTATCCCGGCAGTAAGCCCAGCCCTGGAAGGAGGCGGCCAGGAACTTTGTGGCAACGTCCGTATTGCCAGCCTGGGACAGCCAATCGCCATTGGCGAAAATGCCGTCCTCAAGCATGGCGGTGCCTTCTTTGTTGAAGTCAATAACGTTGAGGTCGTCGGGTGAATACAGCTTGCCAGTCGCTGGATTGGGCTGTTCCAGAACCTGCGCGTACTCGTTATAGGTCATAGCCGCAGCCGCGTCAACCTGGCCCTTGAGCAACAGGCTCATGTCGAATGGCTGGCTTACAATATCGGCGTCCCCGGCATTCTCCGGATCCATCTTGTTCTTGACGAGCGCGGCGAAGAGTTCAAATTGGTTCCCGCCCAGCCAGACGCCGACGAAGTGGCCCTTCAGATCCGCAACTGACGAGATGTTTTTCGACTTGAAGCTGACCTCACGCATTCCGCTGCGGGCAAAAACCTGGGCGACATTGACGATATTCGCGCCCTGTTCGCGCGTCGCCAGCAAACTGGGCAGCCAGTCCAGACCAAAATTGGCCTTGCCGCCAGCCACTACCTGCTCCGGGATGACGTCTGGCCCGCCAGGTAACAGCGTAACGTCAAGCCCCTGGTTCTTGTAGAAGCCCTGGTCAACGGCAGCATAATAGCCTGCGAACTGGGCCTGGTCTACCCATTTGAGTTGTAGGGTGACTTTGGTAAGGCTTTGCGCGCCAGCGGGCAGCGCTACCACGCCGACCATCGTAACCAATCCCAACAGCGTAAGTCCTAAGCGTTTCATTGTTCTCTCCTTCGTCAAGATTCTCATCACTTTTCTGACCGATGGTGTCTTCCCGGATGAGCAGTCCGCAGCATGTACTCCGCTCAGCATCCTTTCTGCGGCAGTCTTAATCCCCCTGATTGCGGACTGCCACATTCCACGGCATGACAAGGCGTTCAACAAGGGACACCACAAAATAGAATGTGTTCCCCAGCAGGGACGCAATGATGATCTCTGACCAGACAACCGGGAATCGGCTCAGTCCAGCGTCATCTTTGATGTGGACTCCCAGCCCGGTCAGGGGGCCGCCGAAGTATTCGGCCACAATCGCACCGATCATCGCCAGAGTCGTCGCGACTTTGAGCGCGCTGAAGATATAGGGCAGCGCAGCCGGTAGCCGTAATTTGCGGAATATGTTCCACTCGCTGGCTGCATAAGATCGCATGAGTTCCAGGGAAGCAGGGGGCACTGAACTCAGACCGCGCACCGTGTTGATCATGACCGGGAAGAAGGTCAACACCGTCACCACTGCGATCTTCGAGGCCGGTTGGATCAGCCCGAACCACTGGTTCATGATCGGCGCGAAGGCAATGATCGGGATCGAATTGGCCGCGACGGCGTAAGGCAACATCGCCTTGCTGAACCCCACAAATCGCGCGGAAATCAGCCCGAAGAGCAGCCCTGCTGAGCAGCCGACGGCGAATCCCCACAGGGCATTTTGCAGGGTGAACCATGCTTGCCCCACCAGACGTGGATAGATGTCGAAAAACGTGCCGAGGATCACCGTTGGGGCAGGCAGGAGGAATTGTTTGATGTCAAAGAGGGCAATAGCAAACTGCCAGAGGACCAGGACGCTGACAAAAATCACCACGGCGGGCGCGTATTTGCCCAGGAGCAGACTGCGATAGAATGCCAGGCGCTGCCAGGGCTGCCACAATGCCATTACGCTCAAGAGCGCAGCGTATTCGGCAACCGCCGGGAGGACACTATCGGTCAGTATATCCAGGCCTAAAAATACAAAGGAAACTACATAAAGGAGGAAGAGGGCCAGTAGACCTCCGGAGATCCATAGCACAACGCGCCTGAGGGCAGTCGTTGATTGTGATTTGATTTCCCAGCGGCGCTGGCCTGCGACCAGGGCGATCACAACAAAGGCCAGCACGAGGGTCAGTACCCGGCGCAGGTATACGTCGCGGAAAGCCAGCCCGGGCGGTGAATTTTGCCGCATGGCAGCATCCAGGGCATGGTACAGGATCGTGATCGCCGCCAGGGCCAGGAGTGCGGCGCCATCCAAACTGCTGCCCTGTTCGGCAGGGAGCGCTTCGCCGGGCACTTCTGCCGGAACTATCCCGACTTCGCTGACCTGCGCGGGGCTAAGTGGCACGACCTGTTCGCTCATGTGTGCAGCCCGGCCCGCACTTCACTGACCAGGTGAAAAAACTGCTCGGTATCACGAGTTTCCGGACCGCGCGGCCTGGGCAGGGGGATGGGTATGTCGGAAATGATCTGTCCTGGGCGGGCGGACATCACGGCAACGCGCGACGAGAGGTACACGGCCTCCTGGATGCTGTGTGTGACAAAAATGACAGTGGTATTGGTTTTCGACCAGATTTTCAACAGCTCGATGTTCATGCGCTCTCGGGTCATTTCGTCCAAGGCGCCAAAAGGCTCGTCCATGAGCAAGATCGGCGGCTTGAAGGTGAGCGCGCGGGCAATAGCCACACGCTGCTGCATCCCGCCTGAAAGCTGCCAGGGATAGTGAGACTCAAATTCGGATAGCTCGACCAGGTTCAACATGGCCCGCGCCCGCTCCGTTCGTTCGGCAGGCGGGTATTTCATAATCTCCAGGGGCAGTTCTATATTTTTCAAGACCGTTCGCCAGTCATATAGCACAGCGGCCTGGAAAACCATCCCGAAATCGCGGTTCAGCCGGGCCTGGTGCGGCGGTTTGCCGTTGACCGTGGCCTCGCCGCTGCTGGGAGTGAGCAGATCCGCCACGATGCGCAGGAGCGTGGATTTGCCGCAGCCGGAGGGGCCGATGATGGACAGGAATTCGCCGGGGTAAATATCGAGACTCACGTCCTGCAAGGCAGTTACCACCTGGCCTGTCGGTGTGTTGAAGCGCTGCGTTACGTGCTTCAGGGAGACAATAGGTTCGCCGGTTGCAGTAGCAGAAAAACGATCTGAGGCGTTGTCTTGTGCAACAGATGATGTCATGTGTGTTGATCCTGAAAGCTATCTGGCTTCGGAGAGCGGACTCTTCCAACGGACGACCAGGCGCTCCGTCAGGCTGATGACGCCAAAAGCGACCAGCCCGATCAGGGCAGCCATGAGATTCGTAGCCCACAGGCGGGCTGGGCCTTGGATGTAATACTGATTGAAGTTGAGAATCGCGTAGCCCAATCCATCCTGAATCCCGGAGGGTAGTTCGCCAATGATTGCGCCAACCACGCTGGCCGTGGCGGAAATCTTGAGCGCTGTAAAGATGTAAGGTAGGGCAGTCGGGATTCTGAGTTTGATCAGAATTTGCCACCGGCTGGCCGCGTAGGACTCCATAAGTTCCAGCGCTGTTGGAGAGACAGACAGCAGTCCACGCAGCGTGTTAATCGCCACCGGGAAGAAGGTCAGGTATGCGGCGATCACGGCAACCGATAGCCAATCCGCTCTAAGCCACACGACAACCATAGGCGCAATCGCCAGGATCGGTATCGTTTGCGAGGCGACGACAAAGGGCATTAAGCCCCGTTGCATTAACCGAGAATGGGCAAAGACAATGGCAAGCATGAAGCCCACCGCAGCCCCAAGCATAAAACCCAGGGTCGCCTCACGCAAGGTAAACAGGCCTGCATTGAGCAATAAGATGCCGAGCGCTGCTTTGTCGGCTTGCAAGGGCTTGAGCATCACGCCAAGAATATCCCCCACATCGGGCAACGTGAAACTATCCAGTTGAAATAACGCTTTGACAAACTGCCAGATCACCACGATGAAAAGGAGCACCAGGGTGAACGTAGCCACACTTCGCGCCGCATCGCGCAAAGTGGTTGAAAATGTGTGGATTGGGGATGCCGCTTGTTTGTTGCTTGTTTCCGGCAACATGGCTCAACGCTCTGGAAAGCCGTAAAAGCGAACGGTGAAATTCTGATTGTACAACGAATTGCAATCTGCGCTAAACATGTTCAGGGCAGGAAAGTGAGGAAGTATAGAGTTCGACGACGACGCACACAATAGATAAGTTGCACGTCTCGCGATCATGAATTTTTGTGGGGTTTGCTCAAAGAGAGAGATTACACACAGTAAGATATAGTGGGCTGTATCAACGTATTGCGCACCTGGACAGTTTCGTGCAGATGCGCAAGGGCCGATATGACTCTCAATATTTTAGAGTGTCCGCCCGTGCATTCCGGCCTTCACGGCGGAGCCGAGCGATGAGTTCTGCCGGGGTAGGTTGCATGTTCTTCCGCACACCGTCAAGAACTTCTTCTGACATCGGCTCGACCTGGAACAAACGCCAGCAAACGGCGCGTCCATCGTGGTTCGGAAACAGATCGCCAGGATGAAGCGCATATTGCGCATTGGGCGCTCCCGCAACTTCGTACCATCCATTGACAGTCACGCGCTGACCGCTCTGGTAAATCATTTCGCTCTCCATCACCGTAGCTCTCTCGTCCCGTTTGACACAAAATCTGGTTAGTTTCAAATAAACTTGTAAATTACCTGAGGAATAGGCTTAGAATACGGTTGGGGCGGTTGTGACCGCCCCAGTTGTGAACTATTTGTTTGTTCTGGCTCTTTATGCCTTGGTCGGACTTAATCCCGCTGGGGTGGCCGCCGGCGCTGTTTTAACTTCTGGCTCATCGTTCTTCCAGGGCGTTCCCAGTCGAGGCAGCAAGTAGCGGTCAAGACCGTAGTGTCCAGCGGTCTTCCAGGCCAGGATGAGGAGAACAGCAGCGAAGAAGTACAGGCCATTCACGCTGGCGCTACCGGCCATGATGAAGTTCCAGTTCATGAACCCACCAAAGAGGGCCGCGATGCCGACAAACGCGCCCAGGATAAGGGCGATGCCGACCAGGAGTTCGCCGGCCACGATCAGCTTCGCAAACCAGGTGTACGAACCGCTGTCCACCAGGCTCTGCAGGAAGCCACCGTACCATACGAAACCACTCTTGGGGATCGAGGCAACCCAGAAGCCCTTCAGCGCTTCGCCGGTCACAGTCCAGGCCGGGTCTTCCAGCTTATGCAGGCCAGCTTGCAGCCATGCAATGCCCAGGAATACACGGATAATGCCCCACACTGGCGCAAGGCGCGTGTCGTTAAACAGCAAGCTTGCGATGGGCGGATCCTTGACGACTGTTCCAGAATTGGTCTTAACTACATATTGGGGTTTCATCTTTTCCTCCACGAGTCATGTGTTGACTTCGTTGTGAACGTTTAGGGTTTTGAATACGTTCAAATCTTCTCATATTTTTTTACTGCGCTGTAGTGAAATCACTCACTTCGCATGACACAGGATGTCACATTGAATAATGACAAACGAATGGTCACAAAAAATGACATTTGGCGTCAGATGAGCCTGACAAGATGAAACTCAACCAGGGTAGTCAGCAGAAGATTTCTCTGAAACACGGTGTATCACCTATCGGGGACTCAAATACGTCAAGCGTTCGGCAGATACCAAAGGCATACAATTTGAGTCATGTTGAGGAGGACGATCTGTGACTTGCTTTACGTCACCTGTCGTGACGTTGGGGAGTACGGGAAGTCAACTCGTAGTATAAATTTTAGTTGCCCTGCTGACGCCCTTCTTTGGATGGATTTTTGAGTCATCCTTTAGAATGATTTGCTTGCCAATCCCATAATTCAGGTCACCATTGGTAATGCAGGGTGTGGAACGAGAAACTGCCCGGACCCTGTTACGACAAGCCAATAAGGATCTCGAAATGCATATCCTGTCCCAACTCGAGGAAAACAAAAACGCTTCGCGTGAGAGGCGCTCTTTTAAAGGATTTCTTAAAGCGCTGTAACAGTTATTGGGCGGCTCTCAAGCCGCCCAAAGTACGCACTCCGTTTTAGGCGAGTTCCTTGCTGCTATAGCCGAGGATTCGTCGTGCGATGATCAACAGATTGATCTGTCCAGTGCCTTCGTAGATGTCATTGATCTTACCGTCGCGCATCCACTTCTCGACCAGCCATTCGCGGCTGTAGCCCTGCGGGCCGAGCAGTTCGACAGCCTTCTGAGTGATCTGCGTCACCGCCTTGCCTGCCTTGGCCTTAGCCATAGAGGCTTCAAGGCTGTTGCG
>DATGFK010000889.1:0-2974 GCA_035309185.1 Aggregatilineales bacterium | reverse complement strand
GCAGTAGCGGGGGCAGGATTCGAACCTGCGACCTCCGGGTTATGAGCCCGACGAGCTGCCACTGCTCTACCCCGCGATATGTTTACAGTATAGCCCTCTGCCTCCCTGTTGTAAAGGGTCAATTATCCCATTCGACCTCAGCGGGAAGACGGCAGATCGGGTACAATCCGAGTGTAATGTGGCGAACTGCCGCACTGTAGCGGCGAGGAGGCGCAGATGTTTAGCCGGATGCTTCGTGTTGTCCTGATCCTATCCATCGTACTGGCTGGACTGCTCACCCTGAACGTGAGCGGTGCGCAGATCACAGCGCTGGCGGCAGCACCGGGCAGCCAGTCGGTTGCCGACATGCTGCCGGATGAGACCGCCCTGTATTTCGATGTGCGCACAGACAAGATTTCTGACGTACTAGCGCTGCTCAACAGCCTCAGCACCAAGGTGTCGGGTCATCCCCTCCCCGACGTGTTCGCACAAATTGATCAAGGTTTAACCCAGGCCCTGGGTCGGAAGGCATCCTTCCAGAATGACATTCAGCCCTGGCTTGGCGATCACATTGGCCTGGGATTGATGATCAGCGATGCTGACCTTGCCCAACTCAACGCAATGGCTTCTGGCAGTAATGCAACGACCAACAAAGGTTATATGCCTGCCTACGCCATCGTCATGCCAATCAAAGACGATGCCAAATTCGGGGCATTTTTCAAGGAATTGTGGGCAAAAGTTCCGCCCTCCGAACAGTCTAACTATAGCAACCAAACCCAGACAGTTGCCGGTAAACCGGTGACTATCCTCCACCAGACAGGCGGTTGTCCTTCAAATTGTGTTGACCTTGCTATGGGCAGTGGTTTTGCCGTGGCAGGATCAGCCGACGGCGTGACGCGGCTGCTGGACACGCTCAATGGTAAGAAGACTATCCTGAGCCGGAATGCGAACTATAGCAAACTATCCGGCTCCATGAAGCCCACCGACTTCGCGAACGTTTACGTCAGTCCGCGCGCCCTGTCCCTGGAACTGCTGGGGATTTATGCTATCCGCCGCACAGCGTCGTTCAATAGTGCAGGCTCTCCGGCGACTCCTCAAGCCAATCCAGCCGACCAGGCGATGGCGCTCCTCAAAGAAGCGTTCTCGATATATAACGGGCAAATGATCGGTATCCGGCACGATGGCAATGTCGTGGCGCTGGATGTGGCCCAGTCGCTTAACGTCCAGGCGTTGAACAAATACTTAACCGACCTGGGTTTTCCCGCAGGCTTCGCGACGGCGGTTATGCCTAAACCGCTTAGCGGGACTCTGACCAATCAAATCCCGGCTAAATCTGTTGCCGTCGTGCAGTCCAACGGACTTGGCAACTACTACGATGCCCTGAAAGGTACACTGAAAGCCTATCAGAAGATGGGGGTATTCCAGGCACCCCAGCCCAATCTCAACTTTGGCCGCGGGATGCCCGATCTCGGCAAGGCAATTGTCGGGCTGGGCATGTTTGAGGGCGGTTTTAACGCCGCATTCAATATGGATTTCCGCAATGATGTTCTGGCGCTCATGAATGGCGATTTCGCTTTCTACACGATGTACGATCCAAATAGCACGTTGAGCAAGGCCTCAAAGAACGGAAAGCGTGTGCCGCTAGATTTGACCCTGATCGCGCAGGTGTCGGACACGACCCGACTCAAGGCTGCCCTGGGCAAATTCAACACCGGGATCAAGCAACTGACCAACATCGGGCCGACGTCAGCCGGGCTGGACCTGTATCAGATCACGACACAAACCGGCGTTACGATTGGCTATGGGCTGGTGGGCAGCACGTTCGTCCTGACCGCAGGCAGCACAGTGGACAGCGCGGTTGCTGCCATCAAGGGCGACGGAACCGTTGCCAGCGATCCAGTGTGGAAAGCGGCACAGACCAGCGGTATTCAGCAGCCAGCGCAGTTCTTTTTCTTGAACTTCAACCGGCTGGCCGAGGCGATCAAGGCCGAGATGCCATCGGGACAGACGACGAGTATGACAGCCAATATGAAACAAGGACTGGCGCTGCTGGATGCGTTGGACAGCGCGACGCTTTCCAGCGCGGCATTGTCGCCTGATGGCTTCAGCCAGGGCACCTTGCAGATCGCGCTTAAACCTTAAGCGCGATGGCAGGTCACATCGAAAACAACGTCGAGGGTAAGCGCCGCGTCCTGACCTCCGCGCAGTTGCAGCGCACGACGGGAGTCATCGCAGGGGCATTTGTCCTGAGCGGGCTGCTCGGTGTGGTGCGCGGCGCGGTGATCGGGGCGCACTTTGGGGCCGGGAATGAACTGGATGCCTTTTACGCTGCTTATCGTATCCCGGAATTGTTGTTCAACCTCGTGGCGGGCGGAGCGCTCGGCTCCGCTTTTATCCCCGTTTTTGGCCGCTTTTTGGGTAAGGACGATCCCGAAGGGGCCTGGCGACTTGCCAGTGCCGTGATGACCCTGGTTGCGCTACTGGCGACCATCCTGGCGGTGGTAGCAGGACTTCTAGCCGATTGGATCGTGGCCCGCTTCCTGATCCCGGAAGCTCCCGCAGCGCAGCAGGCCCTCACGGCCAGCCTCATGCGGATCATGCTATGTACGGTCGTGATCTTCAGCCTGAGCGGGCTGATCATGGGAATCCTCAACACGCACCAGTATTTCCTGACCCCCG
The DNA here is from genome assembly GCA_035309185.1 of Aggregatilineales bacterium. Classification (GTDB taxonomy): domain Bacteria; phylum Chloroflexota; class Anaerolineae; order Aggregatilineales; family UBA2796; genus DATGFK01. Next base: position 316 of record DATGFK010000889.1, on the reverse strand, counting down.
CCCTTGCGCCAAGTATGAACAATCTAGGGCTGATCGTCGGCGCTATTGCGTTCGCGCCACGCTTCGGAATTTACGGATTGGCGGGAGGGGCGGTATTGGGAGCGCTGCTACACTTCGGTATCCAGTTGCCGGAGCTGCGGCGCGTCAAGGCGCGCCTGTATCCTCTGGCCGATACGCGAGTATCTGGCGTACGCGAGGTACTTTGGCTGATGGGGCCGCGCGTGCTCGGCGCGGCAGTGGTACAGATCAATCTTGTGGTGAACGCAGCGCTTTCCTCTGGTATGGCTGCCGGGAGTTACACGGCGCTGACGATGGC
>DATGFK010000888.1:0-7789 GCA_035309185.1 Aggregatilineales bacterium | reverse complement strand
TTGCCCGCTGCAAGTGCTTCAAGCCCCGCGTGACCAGGGATCGGTTCTCGGCATGATTCATCGGCGCGAGGTCAGCCACGGTTCCAATCGCCACCAGGTCGAGCAGGTCTTCAACTTTAAGTGGGAGTTCACGTTTATCCTGCTGCGCAGCGACTTTGAACAGTGCCTCAGCCACCTTGAAGGCGATTCCCACACCGGCCAGCATTTTCTCCGGGTAAGTGCAGCCGGGCTGCTTGGGATTGATCACTGCCAACGCCGATGGCACCTCCGGCCCGACAGAATGGTGATCGGTGACGATCATGTCCAGGCCGCAAGACTTCCCGACGTTCACCTCGGTCAGGGAGCGGATTCCGCAGTCTACCGTGACAACGACCTTTGCGCCGTCACGGGCCAGCTTTTGCAACGCTTCGGCATTCAGCCCGTAGCCTTCATCCACGCGGTGCGGAATGTACGGCTTCACGTTGGCGCCGAGCGCTAGGAGCGCGCTGACGAGCAGAGTCGTGCTGGTCACGCCGTCGGCGTCGAAGTCGCCGTAGACAATAATCAGTTCCTGTTTTTTGATAGCCTGCCGCAGCCGTCCAACCGCCTGTGACATGCCTTTCATCTTGAACGGATCGTCGGCTAAGAGGCGTCCTTCAAGAAAGGCTTTCGCGCTGGCTGGATCGCTGAAACCCCGGTTAAAGAGGATGTTGGCGACAACTGGGTGAAACTCGTAGAAGCGGGATGCTTCGGCGGATGGCAGAGGCGGGCTGATCTGCCACCGTTTCGACTGGATGGGCACTGACGCCTCAGCAATTCTAATTCAACAATACCTTAAACATTTGTTCCAAGTTTAGCATGGCCGCAGCCTGACTACAACAGCAGACGAAACTTGCCGCGTGATCAGACCTATTCTCGGTTAGAGTTGTGTGGTGAAGCTTTGAATGTACAACGTTCCCGCTGCATTTCTAGCTGGTCACTCAGCGTTGGGCTTTTCCGCTCTGATTATTTCGCGTATCATGGCCCAGGCTTCTTCCTCTGAAGCAACGACCCGGATTTTATCGGTGTGCAACAACCGACTGGTCACTTCAATGACGCTTCTGATGAATTGAGAAGGGCCAACCATCAGTACATATCCAGCGCGTGGGTGGTTTGCGTCTGGACTCAAGTGTCGCGAACTTATGATATCCTTCGGGAGCTGCCGAGTTGCCGTTAAATTCGCAATCACGTGAATTTTGTGCATGTGCTGATCGCGGATGGCTCTATTTCGCTCGTACATCACGACCAAATCGTGAAACGTCCAGGGATCGCTTATGGCGTAATACAATACGTGATCATTTTCTCGCAAATCAAGGGTAATCGGCATGAGACAGCCTCTCAGTGATGTAACTATGTCGGGCATTAGAGCCGGGAATATCAAGTAGTTTATCATAGTTTAATCCACTTACGCGGGACTATCGTACTACTACGGCCATAAGATTGAGATCGATCAGGCTATTCGGAGCGGATAAGTTGGAACTTGAGGCTATTCTAGCGTCCAGGGAATACAATGCCTCTCAAAAACGGACGCAGGAGATCGAAGAACGTCTCAAAAAGCTGTGAGTGGGTTGAAATTTGTCGGGTAATTCAGCCTATTCGCGGTTGCCCGGTTTGCCCGCTTATGCTATCATTATTCACCGTAACAATCCCCATGCTCTGCACAAAAACGGATGGACTAAAAGGAACTTCAACTTCATGGCAAAATCGCGGACAGAGTTGATGGTTGACCGGTTGCGTGAACTGCAATCCGGCACGACCGACATCGAAGCCTCGGCGGTGGTCAGCGTTGATGGGCTGATCATGGCCTCCGCGCTCCCTGCGAATTACGAAGAAGATCGTGTTTCGGCCATGTCTGCCGCCATGCTGTCCCTGGGCGAACGGATCGCGGGGGAACTTGGGCGGGGCGGATTGAGTGAAGTTTATGTGCGTGGGAACAAAGGCTACGTGCTCCTCCTTTCGGTTGGAGCCGACGCTGTGCTGACCGCAATGGTCAAGGAAAACGCCAAGCTGGGTCTGATTTTCCTGGATATGAAGCGAGCGGCAGATGATCTACAAAAACTTGTGTGAACAGCACGCCCGGAGCAAAGCACCGGGGTCGCAAACGGCGGGGAGCAGCCATCCAGGATGGCGTAGCCTCCCCGCCGCTCTTTTTGCCAGGTGAAATTTATCACGCAGTGACAAGCAGCGAGGAAAGAAAGGAAGGCCATGACACGCTACATTTTCTGCACGGGGGGAGTGGTTAGCTCCGTCGGCAAAGGGGTGACGGCGGCAGCTATTGGACGGATTCTGAAGGCACGGGGCCTCAAGGTCGCTATCCAGAAGCTCGATCCGTATTTGAACGTCGATCCGGGCACGATGAGTCCCTTTCAGCACGGCGAGGTATTCGTCACGGCGGATGGGGCCGAAACCGACCTCGACCTGGGCCACTATGAGCGCTTCATTGACGAAAACCTGACGCGCGCCTGCAACGTCACCACGGGGCAGATCTACAACGAAGTGATCACGCGCGAGCGGCGGGGCGACTTCCTGGGCGGCACGATCCAGGTCATCCCGCACATCACCAACGAAATCAAACGGCGCGTGAGCAAAGTCGCAGACGAGAGCAACGCCGACGTGGTGATCGTCGAAGTGGGCGGCACCGTAGGCGACATCGAGGGCCAACCTTTCCTCGAAGCGCTGCGTCAGTTGCGCACGGATATGGGACGCGGGCGCGCAATCTATGTCCACGTCACCTTTTTGCCTTATATTGCCGCGACGAAAGAACTCAAAACCAAGCCGACTCAGCACAGTGTGCGCGAACTGCGCAGCGTGGGTATCCAGCCCAATGTGATCATCGCCCGCACCGATTATCCTGTCAGCAAAGAACTGACCGACAAGCTGGCCCTGTTCTGCGACGTGGAGCCGGAAGCCGTGATTCCGTTGGAAACGGTAAGCTGTCTGTATGAAGTCCCGTTGATCCTGGAAGAAGCCGGGCTGGGCGATTACATTGTGCGCGAACTGGAACTCGGCGCGGAAGCCTCCAAGCCCGATCTGCGCGAATGGCGGCGGTTGGTGGATGAACTCAAGCAGCCCAAGCCCCCGCTGCGCATCGGTATCGTGGGCAAATACGTCGAGCTGCACGACGCCTACATGAGCGTGAAAGAGGCCATCGTCCATGCCGGGTCAGCGCTCAAGCAGGATGTCGAGATCGAGTGGATCTATTCGGGCGACCTGGAAAAGGACAAAAGCTGGGATCGGCTGGCAAACGTGCAGGGCATTGTCGTGCCGGGCGGATTTGGTGACCGGGGCGTCGAAGGGAAAATTCTGGCGGCGCGCTATGCCCGTGAGCGTAATATCCCTTACCTGGGCCTGTGCCTGGGTATGCAGGTGATGTGCATCGAATTTGCCCGCAACGTACTGGGCATAGAAGACGCCAACAGCACCGAGTTCGAGGGCGCAACCGAAAACCCTGTGATTGACCTGATGCCGGATCAACATGACATCACCAGCCTGGGCGGAACGATGCGCTTGGGCGAATACCCCTGCGACCTTGCCGCCGGTTCGAAGGCGAGGGAGGCTTACCAGGCAGAGCAGGTTTGCGAACGCCATCGTCATCGTTTCGAGTTTAACAACCATTTCCGCGAGCAGTTTGAAGCCGCCGGAATGCGCTTCAGCGGCCTCAGTCCCGACCAGCGCCTGGTGGAAATCTCCGAACTGGCCGACCATCCTTTCATGCTGGGCAGCCAGTTCCACCCCGAATTCACCAGCCGCCCGAATCGCCCGCATCCGCTGTTCAAGGCTTTTATCGAAGCGACCATCCGGCAGTCGCAGCCAAAGGCTCATCCCAACGGGCAGTTCGATGCTGCGAAGGAACATGCGCTATGAGCAATCAGCCTGAACTCGATGCCTTCTGGGCGGATTTGCTCAGCGAGGAAACCTGGCGGATTCAGAAGGCGTGGGGCGCGCTCAACGACGAGGAAAAGCCCTACGTCATGGAACATCTCAACAGTATGGCAACTGATTCTGGCTGGGCCGAGTCGCAGCGCGACTCGGCTAAAGCTGCGCTGATTGTCATTGAGGGTGAGCGACCGGCGTAGTGGGAACGATTGCGGGTTCTTCAGTCTCAGGCAGCAGCCGTTTGCCGGTCCTGGAGAACATGCTGTAGCTGGCGAAGCCGTGCCTCTGCAAAAAGAATTGCCACGCCGTGCGCATCACCTGTAGCCCGTATACGATGGACGGCATCAGTGAAATGGACGACGCTTCCTTAAAATACTTGGTTGGGCAAGAAATTTCGCCAATGCTGAAGCCGAAATAGACCGCCTGGGCCAGGATTTGATTGTCGAACACGAAATTGTCGTTGTTCTCTTCCAGGGGCAGCGAGAGCAGCGCCTGGCGCGAAAAGGCCCGGTAGCCGGTGTGGAACTCCGAGAAGTGCGTATTCATAAGCAGATTTTCGGCAGCGGTCAGGAAGCGGTTTGAGACGTATTTGTAAAATGGCATCCCGCCCTTGAGCGCCCCGCCGCACAACATGCGCGATCCAAGCGCGATGTCGTATTCGCCAAAGGCCACCATCGAGGCCAGCGCAACCAGAAGACGCGGCGTGTACTGGTAGTCCGGGTGCAGCATGACGATCACATCGGCGTCGAGGTTCAGGGCGTGCTTGTAGCACGTCTTCTGGTTGCCGCCATAGCCCAGGTTTTGAGGATGAACGACGGTATAGATGCCCAGATTGTGCGAAAGTTGGACAGTGTTGTCGCGGCTGGCGTCGTCAACCAGAACGACCTCGTCAATCAGGTCGCGCGGAATCTCGTGGTAAGTCCTTTCGATGGTTTTTTCGGCGTTGTAGGCGGGCATGACCACGACAATTTTCTTGCCATTGAGCATGTGCTGACTCCTTTGCCTGGCAAGCGACGGATAGCTTCCCATTTTAGGCGATTCTACACAAAGAAACTACTGGCGCGATGCTCAAGGTCAAGAATTGGGCTTACGCTGGGCAACAAGCCGTTCGACCCGCTCAAAAGTTGTCAGGATTTCAAGGTGCTGGCGCTGCTTCCGGTCAGGATCGAAGAATGCCCACGCATCGCTGTCTACCAGCATCATGACCTTGAGCAATCTCGACAGGTCTTTGTCCAAATAGCGCTGGATTTCGCCATCCGTCAGCGGCGCATCCTGCGGCCACTCCTGCAAGACGTTGATACCCAGATGAAACAGCACGACCATTATGATCAAGCCTGCGGGCTTCTCGAACAGCCGATCAATCCCGGCCAGGATTTCCGGCAAACGCCGGTTGTCCGGTATCTCATCGCCCGTATCATCGGTTTTGAGACTGGCCGCCCCGGTCAGATCGGCCCACAGTTTGATCGCAGGTTCCGAATCCCAAGCGGCGAAGCCCAATCGGAAAAGCCCTCGCCCGGCGGCAACTGCCGAGCGGAAGGCGTGCATGGAATCACCCCGCTCTTTCTTGTGATCGATCACTTTGGCGATGTCGTGAAACAGCACGATCCAGTGCATCAGCAGTTGTTCGTCGGGGGATAATGCCACATATTCAGGGCATTGCAGCAGCGCGACAAACACCGTGATCACGTGGATCAGCGTTACGCCCTTGCCATAGGATGCCATCTTGCGCCATCCCGGCAGTACGCTGTCAGTCTTGTCCAACATACGGCGCGTAAAGAATGCTTGCACCCGCTCTGAAAACGCGGATGCGCTGGTGAGTTGTCCGTTCGTCGTCTCAACGGAGAGATTTTCGATGAAGTGGATCAGATCGGGTAGATAGGACTCAGCTTTGGTGATGGTCATACTGCTCTCACGCCGTCGGATCGTCGCGAGTCGTTCGCCACACGACCAGGATACGCTGAATGGCCGTGACGTGATTGCCCACCGCCAGGATGACCAGGCCTGGCACGATCAGCCCGGTCAACAGCATCACGACCAGCACCACTGTCCGCACCAGGCGATCAAACCAGCCTTCTTTGATCGAACGGATGCCCAGCCCTTCAGCCCGCGCCCTGACGTAGCTCACAACGTAAGCGCCGATCAATGCGAAAATGGCGACAGACATCCACAGCGTATCACCGCGCACGGCGTAAAAATAGGCGAAGGCGAAAAACATGAAGCCATCGGCATAGCGATCCAGGGTCGAATCGAGCAGCGCGCCAAAGCGATTCTGGCGGTTCATGGCACGCGCAATCGCGCCGTCTACCGCGTCCAGCAGCGCGCCAAGGATCAGGACGAGGCCCGCAAAGAAGAACAGGCCGAAGGCTGTCAGCAGCGCCGCGACGACCACGAGAACCAGCCCCAGCAGCGTGATCCCGTCGGGACTCAGCCCCAGCCGCACGCCCTCCTGCCCGATCCGGGTGGTCAGGTCGCGGGTGGTATAGCGCAGCCGTTCGCTCAGGCTGTTGAACTGAGGCGCTGCCCTCTCGTCTTTGCGCATAATCGTCCCTGCCAACGAAACTCTGAACGAATAAAGATTCGCTGATTGTGCCGTCTGATAGAGATAATTGCAATTCTAACTCGCGCTGCTATGATGTTAACGACGAAGGTGGAGATACGACCATGCAAACGACAATCAACGGCGTAAGCCTGGAACTGGTCAAGGGTGACATTACCGACCTGGCAGTGGATGCGATTGTCAACGCGGCCAACAGCCACCTGATACTTGGCGCGGGCGTCGCCGGGGCCATTGACGATAAAGGCGGGCCGTCCATCCAGGCCGAATGTGATGCTATCGGACACTGTGACGTGGGCAGCGCCGTGATCACCGGCGGCGGCAAACTGCCCGCCAAACACGTGATCCATGCCGTCGGGCCGCGCATGGGCGAAGGCAAGGAGGTGGAAAAGCTTGCCGGGGCCACGCGCAGCAGCCTGGAACTGGCCGAACAGCATGGCCTGCAATCCATCGCCTTTCCGGCCATCTCGACGGGAATCTTCGGCTATCCGATGGCCGACTGTGCGCGAATCATGCTGCGCGTTGCCGCCGAATTCGCTGCTAAGAAGCCTACGTCCGTTAGACGGATCATGTTCTGCCTGTTCGATGAGCGTGCCTACCGCACCTTTGTTACTGAACTGGAATCACTCCAAAAATCCACCTGATGTCATTGCTGCGAGTTTTTGCAAACCATCAGCGCCTGAGTAATATGGTCGGATTATCTCCGCACAACACCAATGGAACACCTCGCTTTCGTGTTTGTTGAAAGGAAGGGAATCCAATGGCCGAATTTAACCGTCATGCAGATGTCGTATGGCAGGGCAACCGTGAGGGCAGTGGCAAAATCACCACCGGTAGCGGGTTGATCAATGCCGTGAAATACAGCTTCCCCTCTCGCTTTGGTCAGGATGCGGGCACAAACCCCGAAGAACTCCTGGCAGCCGCCCATGCCGCCTGCTTCACCCAGTTTATGGTCTCCAAGTTAGCTGCTGGTGGCTTTAACGTCCGAGAGATCAACACACAGGGAACCTGCACCCTGGACGCCCCCTCATCGGGCAACCCAAAAATCACCAAAATCAAACTGGTCACGCACGCCAGAATCGCGGGCATTGACAACGCCAAGTTTCAGGAGATTGTGAAAGACTCGGAGAAGAACTGTCCGGTGTCCAGTGCCCTGAAAGCCGTACCCCTGGAAGTCGAAGCGAAATTGGTCGCCGCGACGGCTGCCCGTTAGAAATTGACCTTACCCCGGTTCGGAGGCCGAGCCTCCGAACCGAAACCTGCTCCCGTATCCTCTAGTACAACCTCTGGGACACACTGCCGGATTTTGATCCCGCACTGCTATAATTTTCCTGTCGGATG
>DATGFK010000887.1:0-8862 GCA_035309185.1 Aggregatilineales bacterium | reverse complement strand
CACGCGGCGTATTTAGTTATGTGAATAACGTGGCCCGTCGTCCGGTAGAATCGGTCACCCTGCCGCCACCAGTAACCGCCAGTTAAGAAGTTTTCCCGGCACTCAACGGCCCCTCTGCTTTTGCGAGTGGGGCCGTTAGTGATGGCGGCTTACGCCACCTCCGCCACCGAGGAGTCCATTTTCGTGACTACTTATCTTGGCTAAGAAGTTACGGTTCTTGGTACACCAGTTGAAACCATTGAGAGGCAATATCGAGAGATTTGCCAGATAGTCTTAGCGCCTGATGGGCCTAGCGGAGACTGACAGGATATAACGTTGTCGGCGTTAAGCCGTAGACCTAACAGGATGCCAGCGTCCGGAGTAGTCAACGCTGGTTCCCCATCGTTGTAAGTCCTCTGACCTACCAGATGTTGTTGAGCCAGGATTGAAGCCCGGCTCACTTCACTGCATTTCTGTGTTCGCCCGCGCTGACTGATAGGTAGCGCCGATTCTCGTAAAGCTCTCACCCGCCTGATGAAGTTGTTGTTGCCGGGCAGGGTCGCCAGCGGCGAGATGTCGCCCAATTTCGAATCGCGCCAATGCCTCCTCATAGGGCATTCCCAGGCGCTGCGCCGCAGCTAAACTTTGCTGCCAGCCTTTCTGGGCACGATCCTTTTCGCCATTCAACCAGTCGATCCCGGCCATGACTCGCAAGACGTTGGGCTGATTGATCGGAAAAACGTGCGACGCTTCCTTGAGAATATCGTAGGCCTTGAGCGTCATCGCTTTGAGTTCCGGGTCTCCCCTGCCTTCGGCTGCGGATGCTTCCCACAGCGCCAGACACACGTCGGCGATGGCCGTATAGGCAGGCAGCAGAAACACCTGCTGCGTTGGGGATGCGGCGGCTTCCAGCGCCCGCGCCACTCCCTGGCGGGCCAGGTCGTGATTCTCGGCCATGAGGTCTGCCAGAGCGCGGAATGCGCGGGCGCGCATGGCGCTCTGGCGGCTCATGCTGTCGCCCAATGTAGCAGCGACCTCATCCAGCACTTCCAGGACGCTACTCACGTTTCCCCGCTGCACCGCACTCTGGGCCTGGAAAAGCAGCACCCAAACCTTCGAGGATGCCGTACTCTCGCGGCGGGCCGTGCCCGCGACCGCGTCCCACATTTGGGCTGCGCGCGTGAAATCGCCCTGGTAGGCCAGCACGGTCGCCAGTAGGCAGGAACTTTCCTGCCAGCGGCGTTTATGTTCAATGCGGTCGGCAAACTCGACTGCCTTGCCCAACCTTTCTTGTGCCCTGGCCCACTCTCCGATGCCGACATCGTAAATCCCGGTCAACTGCAAGACCCACGCCTGGTTGGCCGGATCACTACTTCGATTCAGAATCGCCAGCGCCTGTTGGTTACAGCGTTCCGCCGCACTCCGTAACGGAATATAGCCCCTTGAGACACCCATATTGGCGAGGGACAATGCTCGTACGTCGGGCGTCACCGATCCGGAAGCTTCGGCCAGGTTGATTCCCCGGAGATTAGCGTAGGTAAAGCGTGTAATATCACCGCGGAAATAATAGATTTGCACGAGCTGGTGGTGGATTGCAGATGCCTCTTGCAGCGCCGCGCGCTTCGCCTTTGCCGTCAAGAAAAAAGGCGCCGGGAGAATCTGATGGACGACTTGCACTATCGCATTGCGGCTGGTTCCGAGGAGCAGTCCAAGACGACTCGTAGGTACCCTCATGCCCACCAGGCGCAACGCCTGTTCCTGGTGTTCCTGGCTCTTGGGCAATTCACCGGCTCCATAATAGGCTTCGCCCAGGAGCCGTTCCAGGTAAGCCTGGCGTATGCGGGATTGGCTTCGCTCAGCCCGCGTCTGGTCGTGTCCGTTGGCTTCATGCGCCAGGGACAACGCGCGCTCGATGGCCGGGATCGCCGTTTGATAAGCGCCACTGCGCAAGGCCTGTTCGCCTGCCAGGGCGGTGTAATAGGCTTCTTTCTGCGCCCATCCAGCCTCGTGCCAGTGATGGGCCAAAACAGCAGCCTGGCTCCCTGACCCCACGTGCGCCTGCTCGATGGCGGTGGCGATGCGCCCGTGGAGTTCACGAAGCTGGTCAGCAGTCAATGTATTGAGGATACCCTGCCGCAGCTTGTCGTGGGAGAAATGCCACTGCCTGTCCCTGAGTTCCAATACGGCGACATTGACGCAATCGGCAATCCACTTATCCACGTCAGCATCGGGCATAGCAGCCTTAAGAACGGGCACGTCCAACACGTTCCCGGCCACCGCCGCCAGTTGAAGCAACGGACGGCCTTCGGGTGGAACCTGGCTCAAACGGCGCTCGACAACACGCCGCACGCCTCCCGTAAAAATCCGCTCAGGCAGTTCGTCTTCGCCAATTCGATCCAACCGGCCCGCACGTTCTGCCAGTGTCCTGACGACTTCGATGATGAAGAAGGGGTTCCCTTCCGTCTCCTCCTGGAGCAGCTTGACGATACGCTGTTGGCCGCCCAGCGGCCCCAGCATGGTTCTGCTCAATTCGCTGATGGCCCTTTCAGATAGGCGCTTGAGCTTCATGTGCTGCATAGTGGGTAGCTGTGCGGCGAAATTCGGATTTTCGTCGTCGCGGAAGCTAGCGATGATCATCAGGGGGAGCCACGTGGCAAGCTCGCTGAGCCACCCTAGCAGCACCAGGCTTTCTGAATCGGCCCAGTGGATATTTTCTAGCAGAAACAGCATCGGCTGCTCATGTCGCTTGATGACGTTGGTAATCGTCGTCAACAGGCGCGACTGGGTCGCGTCGGAATCAAACTCGGGGGCGGTTTCTGTTTTGCGTTCCAACAGGGCCGAAATGTCGGGGATGATGGGCTTCAGGATGCCCGCTTCCACGTCATCCAGGTTGCTGGACAGTATCAAATTACGCAGCGGCTCGCGCCAGACTTCGTAAGGCCTGTTCGCGCCGCCCACTGTATTCCCGGACAGAACCAGCGCCCCATTGACCAGGGCCACCGTCCGTAGCTCGTCAAGCAACCGCGTCTTGCCGATGCCGCTCTCCCCACCGATGAGCCAGGAACTGCCCAGACCCGCCATTGCCTGTTCCAGGCTGGTCGAAAGCTGACTGACTTCTTCATCGCGCCCTACCAGGCGCGTCGTCTGCAAGAGGTTCTCTCGGCTGGTTCCTGTCTCAACGACGACTGGCTGGTGAATGATCTGCGCGAATGCGCCGATAGCTTCGGCAGCGCTGGCAAAGCGGTCTTGCGGATTCTTCGCCAGTAACCGCCCCAATATCGCGGCAGTTTGGGGTTCCAGTTCTGACAACAGGGGGTCAAGCTCCGTGTTGAGAATCTCGTCAACCAGCTTGGTCAGCACTTCGGAGCGGAACAGGCGCCGTCCGGTCAACAGCTCATAGGCGATGACGCCGACTGCATACAGGTCAGCCGTAATGTTCGTCTGCTCGCCGAGCAAAATCTCAGGCGCCATATAGGCCAGGGTGCCGGACACGGCAGTCATCTGGCCCTTCATGATCGAGATGCCGAAGTCGAGTACCTTCACCTGGCCGCTCTTAACCAACACGTTGCTTGGCTTGAGGTCTCGATGCACCACGTCGCGTCGGTGCAGATAAGCCAGCGCCTGGAGCAGTTGAATCAGCAGTTCAACCTGCACCACCAGCGGGCGATCCCGTCCGGCGTCGCGGATGGTTTGCGCATTCTCAACCAGTTCCATGGTCAGGTAGGGCTGCCGCTGGTTGTCAAAGCCGTAGTCCAGCACGCCGATAATGCCAGGATGGCGTAGGGACGCCAACAACTGGAATTCCTGGGCCAGCGCGATGCGAAAATCGGTCTGCGGGTCGGTGCGGGTAGCGATTTCGAGGTGTTCAGTCGGGATCAAGACGCTCTTGAGGGCTACAACCTGGCCGGTCAGCCGATCCAGGGCACGAAAAACGCGCCCCATACCCCCCATGCCCAGAAGGTTGAGTGTTCGATAACGTGGACCCAGCGCCCCAAGAGTTTGTTCACCAAACATGATGTTCTCCAACGGTACTGCTATGCGAGCGATTCTTTGGGCAACCAGAAGCCTGAATGCTTCTCAAGGTATTTGATCTCACCAATACTGAATAGTGGATACTCAATTGTTAACTAAATAAGTAGATTACTACCGATTACTGGATCAAGCAAGCCCACTATTGACAGTTATTACGATAACAAACATCCACCTGGATGTCACGATGCAATGATAGCACAACGCCGCGCATCCTTCAAACCGATTTGCAACATCAGGGGACAGCCCTATCGTCGCCTTTCCGCATGGCAAGCGTGAGCCGCGCCTTTTGTCTTTTCAGCCTATACTAAATATCAGGATTTTGTTGGGTGTTTCCTTTGCGAAAACATGGAGAATGACCTGATGCGAAATCGACTCTCGCTGGTAATGGCAATGGTGATCGCTTTAACCGCGCTCTTAAGCGCTCCCCGTGCGGAGCGTGCAGGCGCGCTGGCCCTGGACTCGTCCATTCCGCCGCAGGTGGTGGAGACTGCCCCGGCGCATGGGGAAGAACTGCCAGTGGACGGCAGTGTGACCTTTTACTTTGACGAGCCAATGGATCATGCCAGCGTGGAAGCGGCTTTCTCGACCTTACCGGTGCTCAAGGGCGCATTGGGCTGGCCCAGCGACTCCACCGCGACTTTCAAACCTTCGACGCCGCTGAATCGGGCGACGGATTACACCTTTGTTTTGAATGCGACGGCAAAGAGCCAGGCCGGTGCGACGCTCAAAGACACCTTCACGTTGAAGCTCCGCACGGGCGGCAACCTGGCCGTTTCTCAGATTTTGCCTGCCGACGGCGCAAAGGACGTTGAAGCCACGCCAACGATCACCGTGATCTTTACGCGCCCTGTTGTGCCGCTCGGAACGGTGGAACAGATGGCAAAGCTGCCCAGCCCGATCAGCCTAACGCCGTCGGCGGACGGCCAGGGCGAATGGCTTAATACGTCCATCTACACCTTCAAGCCGAATCAGCTTCAGGGCGGGACACGCTACACGATCACCGTCCATAAGGGTCTGACCGACGTGACGGGCGCTGTCCTCCAGAGCGATGTGAACGCCAGCTTCACCACGGTGTCGCCGCGCGTGATTGACATCACACCGAACAACAATGCGACGCAGGTGTTGCGTGATGCTGTGCCTGTGGTCACTTTCAGCCAGCCGATGGATACTGCCGCCACTCAGGGCGCTTTTAGCCTCGTTCCAGTGCCAAAAGGCCAGGCCGTCCAGGGTGACTTCACCTGGAACGACAAGCACGATACGCTCACCTTCAAGCCAAAGGCGCTGCTGGATTACGGCCAGAACTACACCCTTAAAATTGATGCAACCAAGGCACGTAGCGCCAGCGGCGGCCTGCTGCAAGGCGATGCCACTTCACTGTTCGAGACCGTCAGTAAGCCGGACATCATCGCCACCGATCCGGGCAACGGCGATGCCCAGGCCCAGCCCTATGGCGGCTTTGAAGTGCGCTTCAGCGCGCCCATGCAGCTCAAGGATTACAAATCGCACGTCACGATTGACCCGAAGCCCGGCGCATTTTACGACGACCTGGTGGACGATAACGGTTTCTACTTCCGCATCGGTTTTGGGACGGAACCCAGCACCACTTACACGATCACAATTGACCCCAAGGGTTTGGTGGATGTGTACGGCACCCCCCTGACGGTCGATCCTAAAAACAAGAACTATAACGTTACGAGCGACGGTAAAATCCGGGTCACATACACCACAGCAGCTTATCCCCCCGAAGCTTCGCTGCAAACTGGTGGCTTCATTGGCCTGTACAGCGCGTACAATCCGCAAACGCGCGTTTACTCGACACATCGTAACATCTCACAGATTGAACTTTCGCTGTACTCTGTTTCCGTCAAGGATTTCATCAGTCTTTCTGGCTCGAATGCCTGGGATTTCCGTAATAAATATGCGCCGCAGACGTTCCTGCGCCGCTGGAATGTGCCGGTTGCCAACCCGACCAACGTGCTCCGCTACGATCTGCTCGCCATCAGCGACCAGGGGCCGAACCTGGGTCAGCAAGCCAACGTCACCTGCCCCGGCGCGCCGCCCGCACACATCCACGCCGGCGATACGGTGGTTGTCCTGCGCGACGATCCCACACCGCAGCGTGTGCGCGACAGCGCCGGGCTGACGGGTAACATCGTCACCACGCTCAAACCCGGCGCGGTTCTTCATGTCGTCAGCGGGCCGATCTGCTCGGATAAATACCTGTGGTGGCAGGTCACCACCGGCGATGGTTCCGTGACGGGCTGGACTGCGGAGGGCGACCCGACGCGCTATTTCATCGGCCCACCGGTCGGTACGCAGCCCGGCGCGGCCAGGCCAACGCCAACCCAGGCCTCGCAGGCCCAGAGCAATGCCCCGGCTGCCGGGACTCCGCTGAAGGCCGGGTTCTACTGGCTGGAATTCAACGCCCCTGAACTGCCCGACAACCAGGGCAACATCAATCACCTGATGATCGTGGCGACGGCCAATGTGACTCTCAAAGTCGCTCAGCGATCAGTTTTCGCCTGGGTAACGGATTTGCAAAGCGGCAAACCTGTCGCCAATGTAAACGTCCAGTTCTACCAGAACCCGACCGCTCAATTGGGCACGGCCAAAACGGACGCGAATGGCGTGGCGCTTATTGCTCTGCCCAGCTCACTTGATTCGCTGTACAGCGACATTTACGCTTTGGTCAACGATGGCACGAATTTCGGCGCCAGCGTCTCGGACATGACCGATGGCATCGAGCCATTTGACTTCAGCCAGGACACCAACTTCTACCCGCAGGACGTGACTGTATACATGTATACGGATCGGGCGCTGTATCGTCCGGATCAGCCGGTGTACTTCCGGGGCGTCGTGCGCAGCCGCGATGATGTCACCTATAGCCTGTCAAACCTGAAAAGCATCCCGGTCAAGGTCGTAGATGACCAGGACAAGACCGTCTTCCAGAAAGACGAACCGCTGACAGCCTTCGGCACCTTCGCAGATAGTTTTACCCTGGACACCAACGCAGCGCTGGGCTACTACCGCGTCGTCGCCAACCCACCCTCGCCAGCAAATGTCGCGAATCCGCCGGAGTTTTCGCAGGGCTTCAACGTAGCAGACTATCGGCTACCGGAATTCAAGGTGACGACCAGGACAGAACAGCCACAAGTTGTCCAGGGCGACAAGATCAAGGTCAAGGTGGACAGCGCCTATTTCTTCGGCGGCGCCGTGTCGAATGCCGACGTGTCCTGGTCAGTGACAACCAGCCCTTACTACTTCAATTACAACGGGACCGGCAGCTATAGCTTCGTTGACTTCAACGAAGACGCCGGGCCAAGTGAGGGCGAAAATCCGAACGGCAATACGCTATCGGAAGGCAAAGGCAAGACCGATGCCCAGGGCCAGTTCACCATCGAAGTCCCCGCCGACCTGGGCAAAACCCCGCAGAGTCAGACCTTCACCGTCGAAGCGCGCGTGACCGACGAGAGCGCGCAGGTGGTTGCGGGCCGCAGCGACGTGATCGTCAACCAGGGCCAGTTCTACATCGGCGTGACCCCCGAACAGTACGTCGGCACGGCTGGACAGGCGCAAAAAGTTGACCTGATCAGCGTCGGCTGGGATAGCAAGCCTATGTCGGGTCAAGACCTGGCCGTGAAGGTCGTCGAGCGTGTCTGGAGCAGCGTGCAGACCGTGGAACCAGGCACGGGCCGCACCGTGTGGACGTATGACGTGAAGGAGAACCCGATCACCGATGGCACCGTCCACACGGACCAGGACGGCAAGGGCGTCTTCACCTTCACGCCTCCGCACGGCGGCGACTACAAAATCTATGCCACCAGCCGAGACTCGCGCGGCAACCAGATCACCAGTTCGGCCTTCGACTGGATCGCCGGGCCGGATTACGTCCCCTGGCGCCAGGAAAACAGCAATCGCATTGAACTCAAGCTGGACAAGACCGATTACAAGATCGGAGACGTGGCGCAAGTGCTGATCGCCAGCCCGTTCCAGGGTGAGGCTACGGCCCTGGTCAGCGTCGAACGGGGCAAGATGCTCAAGGCTGAAGTCATCAGCATGACGAGCAACAGCACCATTTACAAACTGCCCATCACACCTGACATGGCCCCTAACGCCTATGTCTCGGTGATGATCGTGAAGGGCGTAGACGCCAAGAACCCTGTGGCAGCTTTCCGCATGGGTCTCTCGCAGATCGGGGTCGAGACCGAGCGCCTCAAGCTGAACATCCAGATCAGCTCGGACAAAGCCCAGGCCGGGCCGCGTGACAAGGTGAATTACACCCTGCACGTGACCGATTACAAGGGCAACCCGGTACAAGCCGAGGTGGGGCTGGCGATGGTAGACGAAGCCGCGCTGTCGCTCCTGCCTGACCAGAGCACGCCAATCCTGGATCATTTCTACGGCAAGCAAGGCCTGGGCATCCGCACGTCCAGCACGCTCACGCAGAGTGTTGATCAGCAGACGCAGCAGATCATCAACACGATCAAGGGCGGTGGCGGCGGTGGGCCGGAAACTGGAATTTTCACCGTGCGCCAGGAGTTCATCACCACACCGGTATGGTCGCCCACCCTGACGACAGATTCGGGCGGCAATGCCACGCTGACCGTCACGCTGCCGGACAACCTGACGACCTGGAAACTTGACGCACGGGCCGTCACCCAACCCACGGGCGACCTACACACCACGCTCGTCGGGCAGACCACCTCCGAACTGCTGAGTACCAAACCCCTGCTCATCCGTCCGGTGACGCCGCGCTTCTTCGTCGCCGGGGACTCGAGCACGCTCTCCGCCGTCGTCAACAACAATACCGACCAGGCGCAAGATGTGACGGTGCGCGTCGAGGTCACGGGC
>DATGFK010000886.1:0-19025 GCA_035309185.1 Aggregatilineales bacterium | reverse complement strand
GGCCTGGGCTGGAATCGTCAGCGCGTGCCATGTCACGACCTCGTTCGCTCCGTAGAGCGTACCAGGGAAGTCCGTTGCCCAACCATCACCCGCCAGTCGGACATTCACAGTCAAGGGATCGGCTGTCCAATGTAAGCGAATCCAGTACAGCGTGATCCGCAGGATCTGTCCAGGTTGCGGCGTACCGGCGGGAGCGTCAAAGTGATCCAGGTACAGGCTCCCGCCAAGACCCGATGGAAGATCGCCGCCCAGATCGCGCGCACCAGGAGCAGGCTGCACGATGCACGCACCACAGGACAGATAGCGCGAAACGCTGCCAATCGTCGCATCTTTGCCTTGTGGCTTGCCATTTTGCGTTACGTCGAGTCCATGCGGGGAAGACTCGTTATATACGCTCACGATGACCGGGTAAGACACTGCGCCCGCTCCGCTGGGAGGCAGTTTTAGCAGCGCGTAAGCGGTGGTTTCATCCCCCATCTGCCAGACGGAGGTTGGCGTCTGGGCATCGCTGAGTAACTCAGAATCTGCGCGCGCAACCTCCCAACCCAACGGATTCAACGCCCGCACGCTGACAGACCAGTTCTGTCCCGTCTGGGCTGTCAATCTCCAATGAGTGACCACACAGGCGCCTTCCGTGCCTGACCAGCCTTCCATTCCAAGCAACTGTACAGGCCCAAAATCAGCCGCTAACGACGATGGCGTTGGTTCTGGCAAGGCACCATCGTCGTATACCTGCGAGTAGCTTTGCGTAACGGTTCCGCTGAAGGCTTTGGCATCAGCGAGTAGCCTGTTCGTACCGAGCAGGCACGGGTATGCGCCACGCACGTCGGCAGGGAGTTGAAACCAGGTCGGGAATTCAACATCAGTGGCATTGATCGTGTCATTTTTCAGGCGATCCGCAATCGTCGCGCCGCTAGCGTGCAGTGGAACGCTGATCCAGCGTGCCTGTACGGACATTTTGCGGCTGTAATAATCCAGGGTTGGCTCCCAGCCATACGGGATGATAATGGCGTCGAGTGGTGTGAGCGTCGCGTAATAGGCTGCCAGGTCGCGGAAATCGTCGTGCTGGTACTTCGGATCGCTATAGAGGACACGGGCCATCTGAAATGCTGTAGCCAGACAGAGCACCGCTGCGCCGACAGTGGGGATTGGGCGGAGCCGGTTTATATGGCTCCCGGTTATTCTCCGCTGTTTTTGGGGAGAATCAGAGACTAAACCCGCCGCGACCATCATCAACGTCGGAATCACACCAAGCAGGAAATAGCGGGGATGGAAGTCAATATGCGCGGCCAGGATGATCACCAGTTCAAAGAACGGAAGCAAGATCACCTGCGAGAGAAGAAGGAGCGTCAGCCGATCCCGACGGCGTCGTAGCAGCAATATCGCAGCGAAGACTGTCACGAATCCAAAAAGAACAATGAGCAAACTGAGCCAGGTGTCCGCTCCGACGAGCGCCTTGATCCCGGTGAAATACGACTGCCAGATGTCCCAGGCCAGTCCGAGTCCGATCTTCGGCGGCGTGTTGAGCGGCGTCCCGGTTGGCTTTTGGGTCAGTAGCCAGGGCAGATAGGCGATCAGCAAAACAACCTGCGCGCCGATCCAAAGGGCCGCCCGCTGCCAGTCCCGTCGCCATAACCAGATTGCCAGGACAGTTACGTTGAGCCAGGCAGTGAGTGGCACAGCCAGGTTGTGATCGTATAGCGCCAGGATTTCGACCAGCAGAAGCCAGACCCAGGTACGAGTCAGGCTGAGCCGGGGGCTTAAGTCCCCGGCTAAACGATTTGTGTCCTGCGTAAGGTGGCCTGCCAGCGCCAGCAAAGTCACCGCAAAAAGTGGCATGGCGACGTAGGATCGGATCTCCTGTGCGTAGACCCACAGGGGCGGCGAGGCCGCTACCAGGATCGCGGCCAGGATTCCCGCACGTGGCCCAAACCAGCGGCGACTTACTAGCGCCACCACAGCCACTGTGACCACGCCCCACAGCAGCGAAAAATAGCGCATGGCCCAGACGCTGTCACCGGCAAGGCGTATCCAGATGCCCAGGAATAGCGTAAAGAGCGGCGGATAGTTTGGATCAATGGGCATGAGCGGCTGGTAGCTGCTCATCACCGACCAGGCTTCGTCATGCCAGAGGCTCTGGGTACCCAGGTTCCAAATTCGGAAAGCAAACGCGCCCAGAAGAATTAGAAGGAGTGCGATGAGCCAGGGTTGTCGGACGTATCTCCGCGGACGACTCACCGGACGACTCCGAGTCGCCTCAATTCGTACAGGATCAGTTCTTCCCAGGGGTTACCGGTTTCTACCGTTGCGTAATGGATGCCTCGGCGCGTGCAGAAGGTGCCGATCTCGTCGCGCCAGGCCAGTAGTCGGCGCTGATACAGATCGCGCATCGAAACGTCAACCGTTACGTCCTGGCCCTGACCGCTTTCCACGTCCACCAGGTGAAGATCGCCTGCCAATTCAGGCATAACCTCGTCGTGGGATAGGACATGAATCACCCCAACCTCATAGCCTCGTCCTTGCAAAGCCGACAACCCTTCCTGGTAGCCCGTCGGCGACATCAGGTCGGAAATCAGCAGGCACAATCCAGGTCGGGTCGTGCGAACGGCATAAGCCCGCAGTGCGCCGTTCAAATCAGTCTGACCACCACAGCTCAACCCCGCAATGAAATCTAGCAGACCCAGCGCATGCCCTCGCCCGCGCGATGGCCCCCAGGTCGCGTTGGTTTCGCCGAGGGCGGTCGCGGTTAACTGGTCGCCGCTACCCAGCGATATGTAACCCAGTCCAGCCAGCACACGCTGCGCAAAAGTAAACTTGTGATAGACGGTTTCGCCGTCACGCGGCCAATCCATGCTTCCCGACGCATCAATCAGGAGGTGGACGGAAAGGTCTTCTTCTTCCTCCAGGAGCTTGACAAAAGGCCGATCCAGGCGCGCGTAGACATTCCAGTCCACGCGGCGCAAGTCGTCGCCGCGCGTGTAGTTGCGGTAGTCCGCGAATTCGATGCTCGTGCCACGTTTGTTGGAGCGGCGTTCGCCTTTCATCACGCCCGCCCGCACCCTGCTGGCAATCAGCGACAAGCGTTCGAGCTTGCGAAGCGTCTTTTCGTCAAATAAGCGTTCTGGCATAGCCTGTACACTTCCTGGCACATCGGTCAGCTAGAATGGTATTTTACCACGCACGCCCGCACTCTAGCGGGAGCGTCCAGAGTCAATTACCACAGCGTATGGACGGCTTCGCGCACGTACTGGCTATAGATGTCCTGCACCGTTTGCATGGTCTCCGGCGACAACGGGGGGAGGTCGGCAGCCGCGCAGTTGTCTTCAGCCTGCGAAGGGCGCTTTGCGCCGGGGATCGTACACGTCACGGCGTCAAACATCAGAATCCAGCGCAGGGCAAACTGAGCCATGCTCATGCCCGCCGGTTTGATAGCCTTTAGCGCTTCAACAGCCTGGAGGCCCTGCTCGAAGGGTACACCGGAAAATGTCTCGCCCTTGTCAAAGGATTCGCCGTTGCGGTTGTAGGCACGGTGATCGTCCGCTTCGAATGTGGATCGCGAAGTCATTTTGCCTGTCAGGAGGCCGCTTGCCAGCGGCACACGTGCCAGGATTCCCACCTGTTTGGCTTTGGCGGCGGCGAAGAATTCCTCGGCGGGTTTGAGCCGGAACATATTGAAGATAATCTGGATGGCCTGCACGTTCGGGTAACGCATAGCCTTGAGTGCTTCTTCTACCGTTTCCACACTGACGCCGTAATAACGCAGCTTCCCGGCCTTTACCAGATCGTCGAGGATGCTAAAGACCTCTGGCCTGTCGTAGACTTCAGGGGCGGGGCAGTGCAATTGCAGGAGGTCAAGAGCGTCCATTTGCAGATTGCGGAGGCTGCGGTCCACCCAGTCGGTCAGGTTAGCGCGGGTGTATCCGCTGGCAACCTGCCTGGGCAGCCTCCGTCCAGCCTTGGTCGCTACATAGATCTTGTCATGCGGGCGTTCTTTACGAAGGCGGGCCACAAGCTGTTCGCTGCGACCATCGCCGTACACGTCGGCAGTATCAATGAAGTTGACGCCGAGGTCAGCCGCGCGGCGTAGCGCAGCCAGCGACTCGTCGTCCTGCGTGGTACCCCACGATCCGCCAATGGCCCATGCCCCAAAGCTAACCGTCGCCACGCGCATATCGGTTCGTCCAAGCTGCCGATATTCCATCGCTTCCCTCCTTAAGTCTGGCAGAAAATTAACGCCAGTTTACCTCAGAGCGGGAAGATCGTGACGCACGGCAAAATCGAGCGCTGTTTTATGGCGCGGCACTCAAACATGGCGCCCTCAGGGAATCAGGCTTTGGGGTCTGCCGCTGGCGTGGTACTTACTACGGAAGGCGCAGCGGGTTGAGTGGGCGGAGACGCCGTTTCTTTTCCATTTGTCGCCAACTGGCTCGCGCCAACGTGGCTGCGAAGCGTTTCCAGCTCGCGGCGAGTTTTATCCAGGTCTGCACGGGTCTGCTCAAACATGCGAGCGTTCTCGATGGCTACGGCAGCCTGTGTTCCAAAAGCAGAAAGCAGCGGAATGTGGCTGGGCGAGAACGCACCTCGCACAATGCGGTTGTCTGCATACAGGACGCCGACCAGATTGCCGTGCAACATCAGTGGGACACAAAGGATTGAACGCAGCGCGTAACGGATGACGCTCTCACTATCCCCGAACCGCGTGTCTTGCTGTGCATTGGTGGTCAGGATTGGCTCTTTCTGGGCCAGGGCCAGGTTGATCACCTTGGTACTGATCATCACGTCGCCCTGATCAATCTTCTGGCGATCCCAGTTGCGTGCCGTGCGCGGAATTAACTCGTCGGTCTGCGCATCACGCAGCATCAGGTAAGCGCGCTCCGCACCGGTCAGCGCAATCACCGTGTCTATAACCTGATCGAGCACATGATCGAGTTCCAGGGATGAGGTAATGGTTGCCGAGCTGCGCACAATATTCTGCAATTGAAGCAGGCTGTCCTTGGTGCGCTTATTTTGAATCTTGACCTTCTCAAGCATTTGGCGCAGCATATCCATCGTATCTTTGATGTTTAGCGACATGCCAAGCGCGGCCAGCGTCGGCTGAAATTTGTTTAACCTGATCTCAAGCTGATTCAAACCGTCCAACACCATGTCAATGGTCTGGTGCGCGTCGGACGTCACGTTGTTGATGTCTTGGCTGCTCATAAATGCGAATTTCCCCCAAGCCCCGTGCTTTCGTTCTGGTCGATTGTTATGGGAGTAGCAATCAGTCTACTGATTTTAGCATTTTTTTACAATTTTACACTTCTTCACATTCAACAAACAGAACAGCAGTGCGTATGTCGTCGCATAAAGTATCTATAAACCAATTCGGAAAGTAGGCATCCTTTTATTATCTTTGCATTTTGCTACAATAATCCACAACAAATCTGGGCATATCCCATCATGCCAGCATAGATTGACCAGCAGCCGCGCCAAAGGATCCATAAATCATGCCCGATGCTTTATCTGAACGTACTAGCACTGCCATCGTCGTAGACGATAACTTCGACAGCCGATTGATCGCCCGGCTGTCGTTAGAAGCAGTTGGATACATCGTGACAGAAGCAAACAACGGTAAAGATGGGTTGGCACTGATCCAGGCTGGGACTTTTGACCTCCTGATTCTCGACCTTCTGATGCCTGAGATGAACGGCTACGAAGTGCTGAATGTGCTGCGCAAGGATCGTCGTCACGATACTCTTCAAATTGTTGTATTGACTGCTAACGCGCACATGGCGATGGGCGATGCGATGGACATGGCCGATTTCGTGATGGTAAAACCTGTTGATGCGCTGCGTTTTTCGGAACTCGTCAAGCGGCTAAAACAACAACACCATTCGCAAGCTTCACCCCAGGCTCAGGATGAGATCCCCCTCAAACCGCTAGAACCTCAACCTCCAACCGGCGAATAGCATTTGGCGAGGAGCGGACTCACGCCATAGTCTTCCAGGACACTCGATATTGCTATAAGGCCTTTTGATGGGCAACCTCATCGAGATACGGAACAATGTGTTGGGCGTCTAAAGGTTTGAACAATATCCCGTTGAACCCGTGCTTCATCAATTGGTCAGCCGTATCCGTTGTGTAATAGGACGTGGTCGCAATAAAGCGAGGAGCCTTCCCAAATTCCGAACCTTTAATCTGGTCGAGCATTTCATAGCCATTTTTGCCCGGCAGAAAGATATCAATGACAATCACGTCTGGAGAGGGGTTTCGCTGGCGATTCTGCTGTTCAAGGTAAGCCAGGGCAGATTCGCCGTCGTTCATCGTGGTCAGCGAATACTGGTAATGATCCAGCACCATTCTGAAAATGTTTCGAGTGGTTTCGTCATCGTCAATAAGTAAAACTGATAACGGTTTGTTGGACATGCTCCGCTCCTTAAGCCCTCATCTCTTGAAGTATATGTCGCTTTTACCCAACGCTGCAACCAGGAGTTAAGTAAGGATCAGATTGTGACCGTGCTTGCCAGCCCTCGCTCCAATGACACTCCCGATCCATTGCCTTGCCCACACGTCCAGTTCAGTTATCTTGAAGGTGGTCAGGATATACGTTTTCCGGGGTGTAGAAGAACAGGTAGCGTATGTAACCTCGCCACCCATCTTTATTGAAGCGGCGAAACGTATGCAATACTTTATTCCGTTGAATGAAACGGATCGATAAATGGGCGTCCTGTAGTTTTGCGGCAATGTGCAGGTCTTCAACGGTACCTATGGGTTTGTCGAGGTAGCCGTTTACTGCTTCCAGCGCCGAACGCCGATAGGCACTGTTGCCACCATTGACATGATACGTTTTGGTAAATAGCTTGCCAAACCCCTCCGGCTGGCTGCCCTTTTCAAAAAAATAAGCCGACCAGTTGATGAAAGGCAGCGCATCATAGTAACGGACCGGGCCACTCATGGCGGCGATGTCGGGGCGCGCATTGAACTCCTCTTCGTAGATTTGCAGCCACTTTGTAGGAAAACGAATATCTGCGTCAGTGGCGACAATGATGTCGCCTGAAGCCGAGCGCCAACCCGTTTCGCGGGCATGATGAAGCCCTTTGTGGCCCTCATACACGATCCGAATATTGCCTTCAGGATGTGCCTCCGCGATTTTTTCCACAACCTGCGCCGTACGATCCGTTGAGGCATTGTTGACCACAATAACCTCATCAGCCCGGCGTTCCTGTTTCAGCAGGGATTCTAACGTCGCGCCGATCCAGTTTTCTTCGTTGTGCGCACAGATCGCAACACTGATTTTCATCGTTGTCCCTTTGGTTGAGGATTCAATCCTCTCTTCACTTTAGCACAACTATCTCAAAGCGCGAAATCAAGGCTGCCAAACCGAAAATTAAGGTGGCAAATCTATATCAACGGACAAGAACGACCTGACCACATGGCCTGACCATACGGTCAGGCTATGGGGAGTGGAAGACTCTCCATTCAACCAGTATTGCGCGCCACCAAACTGTCATACCCTGTACTTAGCCATCGGACTCAGGTCGTTAAATGCAAAACTGATGGCAAATAGCAGAGTGTGAGGTTATAGAAACATGATGAAAAGCATTGGTCGCATCTGGTCTCAATTGGTTGCTCCGCATCCCTCCATCACAGACATAGAGCAGCGCCGCCAGTCCCGCTTACTGGCAGGGTTGATGATAGTGCTGGGCGCAACTTCGCTGCTGGCGGCGGTCGCAACGGCACTTGAGGCTCTG
Source organism: Aggregatilineales bacterium (assembly GCA_035309185.1). GTDB lineage: Bacteria > Chloroflexota > Anaerolineae > Aggregatilineales > UBA2796 > DATGFK01. Next base: position 11,295 of record DATGFK010000886.1, on the reverse strand, counting down.
TCCACACACACAACACCGACGTTCTACGTTATCCCTCCAGTCATCCTTCTCGGAGTCTTCTATTTCATCAACCGCAGTGGGCACTATCGCTTAGCAGCCTATTTGTTCATCATTCAGACCTTCGCTGTGGTACATGTCCTTCCATTCTTCGTCCACGACATAACGTGGTTGTTCTTCGCCAGCATGGTCATGATCATCGGCGCAATTCTGCTGCCCTGGCGTGGAACGCTCATACTATTCGTCTGTAGTGTGCTGGCCCTAATTGTCGGTAAAATCGCTGCTCCTGGCACAGTTGAGATGTCCAATATCGGCGCTATGATTGTGTTTTTTGTGACTACCTCGCTGTTGATGACGTTCATTCAGCATCGTACTCAATTGGAACGCGAACGCCAGGCTGAACTGCGATCCACCAACGAAAAATTGGTGCAGGCTGAAGTCTACCTGGAAAATCGTGTAGCTGAGCGTACCCGCGACCTGGAAGTGGCAGCAGGCGTTTCTCGTCAGATTACGACGACGCTTGACCTGAATGTTCTCCTGCAAAACGTGGTGGATAAGACCAAGAACGCATTCAACCTCAACCGCGTGAGCGTTTATCTATATAATGCGGAGGCAAACGCGCTGGCACTCAACACTGGTTCGGAAGATGCAACACCCGACACTCAAGCTCCTACGGCGACATCCAACCTGGCGACAGAGGCCGGGCCAGTATTCGAAGCTGCACGGGGGCAGAAATCTATCCTTGTGCAAGACTCAGCCGACAGCCAGCTCCACGCCAATGGAAGTAAAGCCGATTCTTCAACTAAACGCTCTGAACTGGCTCTGCCGATGATGCTCGGCGGGCGGCTGATCGGCATTCTCGATCTACAATCTGAACAGGCCAGTCGCTTTTCCCAGGATGACGTGCGCATCTTACAAAGTCTGGCTGAACAGATCGCTATCGCCGTCGAAAACGCGGCTTTGTTCAAGCAGCAGGTCAGTTTGGTTGAACAGCTTCGCGCCCTGGATTCAATGAAGAGCCAGTTCCTCGCCAGCATGAGCCATGAACTGCGTACGCCGCTGAACGCGATCCTGAACTTTACCGAGTTCATGAAACTGGGCATGTTAGGCCCGGTCAATTCCAAACAAGAAGACGCACTCGATAAATCTCTGGGTAGCGGCCAACACCTGCTGTCGCTAATTAACGATGTGTTGGATATGACGAAAATTCAATCGGGTATGATGCGGCTGTTTGTCGAAAGCGACGTTGACCTGAAGCAGGAGATCGCAGCCGTAGTCGCTGGAACTGAACCGCTGCTGAAAGGCAAATCGGTCAAATTCGTCCAGGATATTGACGCAAATCTACCGATTATCGTTGGAGATAGGCGTCGCATCCGTCAAATCCTACTCAACTTGCTATCCAACGCCTGCAAATTCACCGACGAGGGCACAGTCACGTTAAGCGTCAAAAGCCTGAAGGATGGTGTGTTGTTTGCGGTCAGTGACACGGGGCCAGGCATCGCTCCTGAGGATATTGGCATCATTTTCGAGCCGTTCCGCCAGACCGCGACGGGTATTCAACACGCAGGGGGAACTGGCCTTGGCCTACCCATCTCTCAAAAACTGGCGGAGGCGCACGGAGGCAAGCTGTGGGTCGAAAGTGCGCCTGGCAATGGCGCCGTGTTCTACGTCACGTTGCCGAGCCATTCCGATGAACTACTCAAGATGATCGAGTTGCCAGAGGGAGCGTGAATCATGTTCAACGCCTATTCGTACCTGTATGTTGAAGACGATCCCCTGAGCCGGGAAGTTTTGCAGATGCTTATGGGAAATGCAATGGGAATTGAACGGCTCATCGTATGGGATGACAGCCAAAATTTCGAGAAATCGCTCGAAAGACTGTCCACCTGTCCCGACCTGATATTGCTGGACATTCACATGCAGCCCAACGATGGTTTCGACATGCTGCGAATGATACGCAAGGACAAGAATTTCAGCGGCGCAAAAGTGATCGCGCTGACAGCCAGCGTGATGCAAGAGGAAGTCAGCAAATTGCAAAGTAGTGGATTCGACGGCGTGATCGGCAAACCGGTCAGCATCAAAACCTTTCCAGCGCTCATTGAACGAGTGCTAAAAGGTGAAACGATCTGGCATATCCTGGATTAGGTGAAAGCGCAAAACCATGAGTCTTAAAGGTAAACGGATCTTCTATATCGAAGATAACGTCGGCAACCGGTCACTGGTTGAAGTCCTGATGGAACAGCGCGGCGCGCAGTGCGCGTTTGAACGTTGGGGAGACAAAGACGTGGTCAGGCGGCTGATGGGCTTTATGCCGGTTGATCTGATTCTGCTCGACTTGATGCTGCCCAATAACGTTTCTGGGTATGATGTTTTTGACATGCTGCGCACCATTCCGGCCCTGAATGCTATCCCAATAGCCGTAACTTCAGCCGCTGACCCTTCTATCGAAATGCCCAGATCGCGGGCCAAAGGGCTGGCGGGCTATATTGCTAAGCCCATTAGTGTCCTGTTCTTCCCGTCTCAGATTGCAGACTTGATCGCAGGGAAGCACGTTTGGTACGGCGGCTGATTCGCGCTGAAATAATTGCAATACGATGTAGCGCGGCCGTGAGTCCGCACTCGATATGCACTGTGCGCAACTGCATCCAATCAGCTAATTTTCAATAGTCTCGCACGATGAAAGGCCCAATAACAACTATGTCCACCACACGAGCGCTGATCATAGACGACAATTCAATGAACGGAGATGTACTGGCAACGCTATTAGCCAACGAGGGAATCGAGTCCACTACCGTGGTTTTGCCGAAGAACCTGGCTCAAATTATCGGCCAGCTTTCGCCCCTTTCGGTGGTGTTTCTTGATCTTGAGTTTCCGAGCCACAGCGGTTTCGATCTTCTCAAAGAATTGAAGGAGATGCCAGAACTCCATGACGTCCCGATTGTGGCCTACTCCGTCCACACCAGCGAAATTGATACGGTCCGCAAAGCGGGCTTCCACAGTTTCCTGGGCAAACCTGTCACGGCGAGTCGCTTTGCGCAAAACTTGCGCCGCATTCTTGACGGCGAACCCATATGGGAAGCCTGAGTGCAAGCGCTATCTGGCCCAAACCGGTGAGGCGCCGTCGGAAATTCTTTTCAGGCCACTGCCGTTGGCATTGACCACGAATACAGCGCCCGCATTGGAGAACGCAATTTGAGTATCATCAGGCGACCATACAGGCTCGTTGCCAGCCACCAGAGTCTTCTGGTTGCTGCCATCTCGATTGATGGTCATCAAAGTCCCGGAAGTTACGCCGGAAGAAAAGACGATCATCTGTCCGTTATGGGACCAATCAGGCTGCACGCCCGTTGTAAGCGAGTGGGGATTGGCGCCGGTATCGTCAATCAGGCTGATGCTCGTTCCGGCCGTAACGACCAGTTGTTTGCCATCTGGTGACCAGTCAGCACTGCTAATTTTGGGGTCCTGGCTGATCCTGATTTGTTGAGCCTGGTTGTTCAGATCGATAATCAACAAGCCGCTGGCAACTATTGCCAGGCGATGATTATCGGGTGCCCAACTCAGGTAAAATGGCGCTTTGATCCCAATGCTGGTAACCTGGCGCTGGCTGGATCCATCCGCATTCATCACAAAAATGTCGTTCTGGTTGCGATTCGTGCCTACGTACGCGATTCGCTTGCCATCTGGCGACCAGGCAGGGTACGAACCGGTGACATACCGCGTTGCGTTCTGTCCAGTATTATCCATCACAAAAATTGACAGGCTTACGTTCGAGCGAGCAGTATATGCCAACTGCGTACGATCTGCTGACCAGGAGATCGGGCCGGTATAGGTCAGATCAGGGCTGGTGGTGAGCTGCGCCACATTGGTTCCATCCGGGTTAGCCTTGGCGATCTGCAAATGCCCATTGGTACGCATGAGAAAGGCGATTTTGCCACCGGACGGGATGACTTCTGCGGGTACGTCCTGCGCTACGGGTGTATCTGTTGGACTCGCTGTAGGTGATGGCGTCGAAGTTGGCGTATTCGTCGGCGTGCTGGTCGGTGTCAGCGTGGGAGTGCTGGTCGAAGTGGCCGTATTTGTCTGAGTCGGTGTTGGCGTGGCAGTCTTGAAGGCGGTTGCCGTCTGGTTGCCGAACAGAATTTGCATGGTCGCAGTAGTCTGGACATCTGAAGTCGCCTTCGCAACGGTGGTTGCCGTCTGCCCGTTGAAAAGTACAGCGGCGATGGCCGTTCCAGTCGCATTGGCATTGGCAGTATTCGTCCCGGAGAATGCGGCAAATGCTATTCCCGCTACCAGCACCAGGGCCACGATGGCGCCAGCAATGACCAGGCGACGCGGCCCTACCTGTTTTTTTGCTACAGGCTCGATAGATAGCTCTGAGCTTCCAGTCCCAGGCTGGAGCGTCGTAGGCAGACTAATGCCCTCTAGCGCCGCCTTGAACGACTTTGTCAGCTCTCCGGCTGAAGCAAAACGGTCACCCGGCTCCTTTGCCAATGCCTTGTAGAGAACCCCGTCAATCGCATCTGGCAAATCTTGTTTGAGGTTGTGAAGACTGGGTGGCAACTCGTAAATGTGTTTATGCATCATGCCAAATGGCGTGTCCGCCGCAAATGGCACTTCGCCAGCCAGCATTTCGTACAGCATCACGCCAAGCGAATAGATGTCGGATCGAGCATCAATTGCTTCAGTTCGCCAGGTTTCTGGCGACATATAGGCAGGCGTACCCACCACGGCGCCGGTTTGCGTCAGACCGCTGGACGTGTTCAGCATTTTTGCGATGCCGAAGTCCGTCAGGAAGGCGTTTCCCTGCGAATCAAGCAGTACGTTTTGTGGCTTCAAATCACGGTGGATGATGCCCCGGCCATGTGCGTAATCCAGCGCCGATGCCATTTGATCCAGCAGACGTTCGACTTGCTCAAAGGGCATTGCCCCACGGTGTATCAGGTCATTGAGGCTGCCCCCAACCAGCAGCTCCATGACTAAATAGGCAATGTCCTCATGTTGGCCGTAATCAAACACCTTCAAGATGTGGGGATGGCTCAGAGAGCCAATCATTTTCGCTTCGTGGGTAAAACGATCCGCGAAACTGCTTGATCCTGTCAATGCCGAGTGAATGACTTTTATTGCGACATCACGCTCAAAAGACACCTGCCGAGCGCGATATACAGTTGCCATGCCACCTTCGCCCAGTAAGGCGATGATTTGGTATTGGCCGAGGGTTTGCCCTATCAGGTCTGCCATGTGATTAATCCAGCTATGTAACGTAAGACTCAGCGCGCAGTATTATAGGTTCGTTCGTTAGTGTAGGCCAATTTTAGAAATTAGCTATCCTATTCAATTTCGGTCATCAGGCTGTTGCCAACCAGCGCCGTGCCCTCGAATATAAGGTACAGCCGATCCAGAAATCTACGGCTGATAGTACCTCTCCAGGCAAGAGCCATCAGTAAGAGGCCCGCGAGGGCTTCGATCTCCAGTCTGCGACGTAATGGCAAGTTGCTATCGTCATTGCGCAGGAACAACAGCAACGCGGCCAGTCCGCGACAGAACCACACTGTTCTTTGGGTCAGGCCGAGCATCGGAGGCGTCAGGACGGAATCAAAAGCGAGGAGAATGTCAATGGTCTCGTGTGCGTGCGGTGTATAGCGTGTGGGCAGTTCGAGACCCAGGCTTTCGCCAAATGCCATCGGCTGCTCCACCGGACTAATTTCTACCCGTCTCGTCACAGGAAGATCACTCATACCCACCTTCACCTGCCTTTGCCGTCGAACGTCATCCCTGGCACAAACCGATCAAGTTACCGTCGAGCAAATTGTAACACACTTAAATGCTTGATAAACGGGACAAAAGGCGCATCCGTCAACGATCCACGAGGCATCTAATAGTGAGCCAGCCCTTTCTCGATCAGAGAGAAAGGGCTGGCCCTGCGGGCGACTAATTGGAAACCTTTGTCCCAGAATAGGCTGGCAGCGTCAAACTCTGGCCGTTCAACACCACGTACCAGATGGGCGTCCAACCAATTCCGAATATTTCCAGGGTCAGGTCTTTCTTCATCGGGGTAAGCTTGATCTCTTCCACAGTCGTGGCGATCTTGCCCCACTTGTCGTTGACCTCTTTCAACGCATCTTGAAGTTCCTGCTGGCGCTTCTTCATCTCTTCTTCCAGGTCAGCAAGGTCGGCTTCAGTTCCAACGGTGCGTTCCTGAGCCTGGGTCTTGTAACGGCGAGTGCGGCTCATGCGCGAAAGTGTGAACGTCGTTCTGCCTTTGAGCAAACCGAGGACTGCCTCTCCCGTCGTGTACAGGTCTTCACGTTTGAGCGCGTCCAGGTTTGCCTTGTCGTAATTCAGTGTACGCAAGAGCTTGCGCATCTTTTCGTCCAACTGATCCAGTTGTTTGTCAAATTTCTTCGTGGTAGTGTCAATCTCAGCGTCGCGGGCCTCGCGGGCTTTTTGCTGAACTTCGATCAGGAAATCCCGCCGGTTTTCACGGGGCTTGCCGTAGATGTCCAGCGTGGCGTTGTGGAAGATCACCAGCGACGCGCTGCGGTAAACGTAATCTACCACTTCAGCCTTAAGAGTTGTCATACGCTTGGAGTCGGTCAGGCCCGGCGGCATGGCGCCATAGGAGGCTTCGCCAAAGGGTTCGCCCGATACCTGGGTGGGATCAGAAGGCGTGGCCTGGAATTCTCCCCAGCGCACGAGGCTCACTTTGTCCAGGTTAGGCACCTGAAAGGCCCAACGCTGATCCTCTTCGACGCTGGTCTTGCGATCAAGGTAGCGCGCGGCGACCTGGGCCAACAGCACCGGACGATACAGGAGCTGGGCGCCACCAAACGAGGATGCCGTCGTCCCTGTACGTCGCTCGTAATCGGTGATGGCTTGCTGAGTCGTGATCAGGGTTGGCAGGAAGAACTGCGCGGTAGTTGACGGTAACACCGGACGCTTCTCGCTGTAGCCATCGGGAACGGTTGCCCCCGGCTGGGTCACGGCAGTAGCTCCGCTCGGCACTGCTGGAGAACCGGAGATAGGCCCAGCGCCGATGGGCACGGTCTGTTCGCTTGCGGGATCGGCAGGCAGTTCCTCAATGGGCGGTGCGGGTGGTGTCGAAAAGCTCGGCGGGGTGCCGAAAGTTCGCGGCGCGGCAGGTGTCGGTATGGCAGGTTTTTCTGCCGTCAACCCCGGTGGAACGGGTGGTGGTGTGAACTTGGGCGCGGGCTTTTCCTCCGGCAGCCCTGGAGGCGTGGGCGGAGGCGTGAATTTAGGTTCAGGGGTAGAGAACCCTTCCGGTACGGTGGGTGGAGGAGGAGGCGCCGAATGCGGAGCGGGCGCAGCCGACGAAGCTGGGACGGCAGTGGCAGGCGTTAGCGTGTAAGGCAGGGACGAGACCGGCCTTGGCATTGAAGGCGGCATCGGTGGTATCGGCGCGACCGGAGTAGCTGGTGGCGCAGAGGCGGGCGCCTCGGACGGTAATGCCACAGCAGGATTCGCCCCGGCAGCCAACCCAAGCGCTTTTCGCTGCGACTCCATAAGGGTGCGAACTTCCTGACGGGTCAGCGGGCCACGCAGGTAGCTCATTGACCAGCGGCTATGGACGAGGATCGGCCCGCCTTCGTCGTGAATGTTATGCAACACAAACACGCGCGGGGCCAGGCCGGATAGCAGCTTATTCAGGTTATCAAAATTCAGATCGGTCTGCGCCGTTGTCGCAGCCTGTAAGCCGCCCAGGACACGCTGCCTATCGTTATCTGTTTGCAATTTGCCGATCAGCCACGTACCGGCATTCGATAACCCTTTATAATCCAGGTCGCCAGGATTTTGCGTCGCCAGCACCACGCCGACACCGAAAGCACGAGCTTGCTTGAGCAGGCGAAGGAGCGGCTCCTTGGTCGGAGGATTGCGCGGCGCGGGCGGGAAATGACCAAAGACCTCGTCAAAATACAGAATGCCCCGCAGACTGGTCGTTCCGCTCAGGCTGCGCATCCACGAGAGCATATTTTCCAGCAGCAGCGTGATCATGAAGCTGCGCTCGGCCTCAGAGAGGTGCGCAATATAGAAGATCGAGACGCGCGGACGCCCCTGCTCCGTGTAGAAGAGGTGGCTCACATCCAACGGTTCGCCTGAGATCCAGCTTTGGAAAGACGGCGCGGCCACGATGTTGTTGAGTTCGAGAGCCAGCTTGTTCCGATCTTTCTCCGGGAAGAATTGGTCTATGTCGAACACGCCCAGTTTGGCGAAGGGCGGTTGTTGAACCTGGACGATGATGTCTTCGAGGCTCAGGTCGTGGCCTTGCTTCCAGGCATTCTCGAAGATATTCGAGATCAACACATGTTCGCGATCCTTGACCGGGTCAACCGTCCTGCCGACCAGCGCCATGAGCGCCGTAACCATTCCGCTGATCCGCTCCCGGTTTGCTTCTTCGTTCCCCGCCCAGCCTTCGTGAGGCGCCTTGAGCGAATCGACAATACTGACGGGCAGCCCGGAGTCCGAGCCTGGCGTGTAGATGCTGAATTGTGCCGCGTTCTTGAGGGCCTGGATGCGCTGTGGAACGATGCTCCAACTGGCAAGGCCATCTTTCCACTGCTGAGCCACGTCGCGGGCGTATTCGCTCGGGTCAAGGCCAGCGCGCCGCGCATCGTCAGGGTTAATCCAGGGTGCGAAGTCTTCCGGACGCAAATTAGGAAAGGTGAGCAGCAAATTGGTGATGTCACCTTTCGGATCAATCACAATCGCCGGAATGTTATCCAGGACGGCCTCTTCCAGGAGGTCAATGCAGATGCCTGTCTTGCCGCTGCCGGTCATGCCAACCACAACGGCGTGAGTGGTCAGATCGCGGGAATCATAGTAAACCACTTCGTCAACAAGCTGTTTTGTGGAAGGATCGTAACGGCGACCCATATAGAACGTCGTCGGCGCTTCAATAAAGGGCATAGGTTCCAACCTTCTGCTACAGGTGTACAGGTGCAAAACGATATTCGTATCGAACAAACGTCCTTAAGGATACCACAATCGTCTGTTTCCAAAAACCTTGTCACTCTTGAAGAAAAACACAGTTGCTAAAGAATTGTGATGCATTCGTAATGCGTTATGGATAGCCTGAAATACCTATTTCAGATACAATGTACCTATCCTCAATGAAGCTTCCTCATTCTAACCGTTCATTAAGAAGCAGTATTCCCCACAACGCACCTTGTATCAAAACTGCACAATCTGTGTTGCAAAGCAATAAACGCAACCATTTTCGCCGTGAACTCACGCCTAAAAACATCAGATAACCCTGGACGGACTGGTCGTACCTGAAGCACGAGATGGCTTACTGCGTGTAAAAATTAAGAAGAGGCTTGAAATGAATTCACGGTCTGGCGTAAATGCGGAATCCGCTTATGGATTGACACACAGTTGCTTTGCGACCAGCAAAGCGCAAGGGGAATTTATTGTCGTGGGAGGGGTTGGCGCGCAGTCCATTCGATGGGCGCGCGTGTTAAGCTGGAAAGCCGCCCAGAAGTTGTGGTACCAACTGGCGGAATGCCTTTTCCCGGAGCAGTTGGAGCAGGTGATGGGTATTGCGCTGCGGCTGGCAATACCCATGCAGCCGACCATAGGGGCGCCCAAAGGCACTTTTGACGTGGTGGCGCTGTCGGACAGCAATTTGCTCGACATCCGCGCCACGCTGGGGGAAACGACCTGGCGCTTCCGTTTAGGATTGCACGACGCGCATTTCCTGTGGGCGGCTCTTGACCTGGCGCTGTATCCCGGCGGTTGGCAGGGAGACCTTGCCATCAAAAAGTCCAGTTAGGTGCCTTTGGCAAAATCGTAGTCGAGTGTAAAGGATTGCGCGCCGTTGTGTTCCGCCACCGTGGTTCCATTGCCCGTAATGCCTTGCAATTCGCCCGTTCCTGATCCCCCAACAACTGACCAATTTGACTTCGCCGCACCGTTTTCAAAAACGCCGCTGACCTCCAGGACGAAGCTCCCCGAACGTGCCCCAATGCGTCCTGTTATCTGCTGAAGCCCAACAAAAGTCGCATAGCTATCATCCCGATATGCCATCAGGAATTGCACAACGCTTTCGCCTTCGATGTCACCGTTGAAGACCTGCGTCACGTTGGCATGAGTGAGTTTTGGCCCGGCCTGTTCATTCCACTGCTTGCCGTCCCACGTTTTTTCATCCCAACCTTTAACTTCAAAAGTACCCTTCGCCGTATGGCTCATGACAATGGCCTCCTGATCACCTTATGCGTAGATATATCAGGGCGGATTATAGAACAAATGGACGATGCTGGATTGTAAAAATGCGCCAGGATAAAAACAATGGGCGGGCACAGCGGCCCGCCCATACGATCAGGTGTCAAATACCCAACGAGCTTTTTAGCTGCTGGTCGTCGGTGCTTCCGTGGCAGCGGCTCCGCCCATATTAATAGGCTGAGCGCCCTCCGGGGCAGTGACGGTTGCCTTTGTGCCAATGCCGGTGATCGTCACCTGGAAGTGGAAATCTAGCTTGACAGGCTGGGCATTCGCTCCAGAAGTTGTCCCAAGTCTCGCCGCTACGCGGGGCAATTTCGTCGGATCGACGTTAAGCGAAAGGTCTATACTGAAGCCGTGAGGCAGCTTATCGGTCACGCCAACCAGACGGGTGATCGAGAACTGCGTGTTTTGGGAGGCAGTGGCAAGCTGGCTGGCGATGGCTTGCAGTTGAGCGTCGGTCATCTTCGAGACCGTTGGATTGTTACTGGCGACGGTCTTCACGAAGGTGATGAAATCGGGCGAATTGAACAGCTTGTTCACGTCGAAGCGGAAAATGAAGTTAGCAATCTGCTGGTTTTCGAGTGTCGTATCGGCAGCACGCTGCGCACTGATGAAGCCAGGCGTCTGAAGGAGTTTTACCCCTGCGGACATCACTGCGGCGGCCTGGAAGGGATTGCCGCCCGATTTCCCGCCGGAGTTGCCGCCCAACCCACCCAGTTGCCCCCTGCGGCTGGCAAGCGCCTGTAGCGCAGATGCCAGCGAAATGCTTTTCCACTGGCCTGCAGAAGCCTTATCGCTCTGGAAGTACAGAATGCCGTTCAGAATACGAATGTCTGCGTTGAACGTGGTGGTTTGGCCCTTTGTCGTGCCGCTCCCGGTGAGAGTATTTTCAAAGGTGATCTTGTCCAGGGCGCTCGTGTCACCGGAGGCCATCGCGCTTGCCATGTCCGTGTCAAGCTGGAAGGGGCCGTTGCCCTTGATGGACAGATTGCCGTCATTGCCCTGCATCCCGCTGCCGCTGAGGGTCAGGACATAGGCCATGTTGAAGGAAGTCAGCTT